>NZ_PPCZ01000014.1:0-7305 GCF_002959815.1 Veillonella sp. T34266-5 | reverse complement strand
GGTACAGAATAGTGGCTACCACGAAAGCTAATGAGATTACTTGCTGAAACCTTAGCTTTTGGGTGATCTATGCGGTAGGAATCTCTTATCACTTTTGTTGGAAGTGGGGTAAGAGATTCCTTTTCTTTTTCAAGCAGTGCAGACGGTATTTGTCTTGTAGCTTGAGAAATCGCTAGATTACTACGTAAAATAATTTTTTGAATCTGTTCTTCCACTTCTTGTATTGTTAATTTTCCTTGGTACGCATGAATTTCATCTAGAATTTTCATTTGGCTTTCTACTTTGCCTTTCGTTTGTGGACGGCGCGCCATACACGGCTTAAATGTAAAGCCAAAGTCACTTGAAAATTGTTCTGCTTTGGTATGAAGCTGTCCTTTAGTTCCAGCTAGCCTCGGTTGTACCATCACGGTTTTCATATTATCTGTTAATAGTACATGTGGAACACCTTGTAATTGTTCAAAGAATTCTACCAATGCATCTTGTAGTGTTTCAGTAGTTCTATCGAAAGTGACCTTTGCTAATTTGTATCGAGAATAGCCTAATGTCATCAGCAATATATTAAAAGTTATGTGTGTGCCATCATGCAATAGGAATTTAATATTCTCTTTCCAATCAACTTGAGCCTGTTCAGCTGGTGCGGTTTCAAAGCGAATCGTATGCTGTGTGCTAGGCGATGTATGTTTTCTATCAAAATAGGATTGAAATACTGGTATCTTTAAAATATAACCGCGAAATGTAGAGTAAGCAGCTGTGAGTCCATGGTTATCTACCAAGTATTGCCACAAGACACGCTTATAATAAAATTGTTGGGGTGTATCATCAGATAATAAAGTCTGTATTACGTCATGAAATTTATCAATCATAGATGGTTTATGACGATGTGGATCAGGCGTTCCATTTTCATAATGAGATTTTATGGTGCGTCTATCATAGCCTAATTCACGACCTAGTAAACTATAATTAGGTTTCAAATTGCAAGCCTCCAGAATGTCTCTTAACATTGGTAAGTCTAATAATGATGTTACAGTAAATGAACTGTTAATAGCGTATACGTATTGCATGTTGTTATCACCTCAACTATAGTATCGGTGATACAATCAAAGTTGTACATTCTTATATCATCATTTTTGTACATTCTTAGAGTATCATTTACATATGACTACAAAGTACGAAAAATTAACCGAAGAAATAATAGATACCCTGGATAAGTATAAAGATTGTTTTTCTAAGTCAGAGGAATATTTAATTAAAATAAAAAAAGAATTGAGTCAGTTAAAACCACAACTTATTGAGTCTTTTAATGAGGGTCGAAAATTAAAAATTGGAATTGTTGGAGAAGTTAAAGCTGGAAAATCATCTTTTTTGAATGCATTGTTATTTAGTGGTAAAAACTTTTTACCTAAATCTAGTACCCCGATGACTGCTGCCTTAACAAAAATTGGTTATTCAGAAAAATCTTATGCCAAAATCATATTTTACTCTGCTGGTGAATGGCAGTCTATTACGGAGTTAGCTCAAAAATATAATGAGAAATTTGATAACTTATATGGTGAATATATACGTGAGATGAAAAAAAAATCTCAAAAGCTTGCCCATCGAGATATAACAATTAAATCAAAGGACGAAATGAGATTAACTATAGAACGTGATATGCCTTCTGATTATATTGCATGTAAGGAGTTAATTGAACTATATAATAATGCTAATAGTAATGATTCTGAAGATTTATTCTTTTTTCTTGGAAGTGAAAAAATAGTTGAGATTAATAATTTAGAATTTGATTTGCCTAATTATATAGGGGCTAAAGGAAAGTATACTCCCATTGTTAAGCACGTAGAGCTTATGATGAATATTGATACATTAAAAGATTTAGAAATTATAGATACTCCTGGATTAAATGATCCAATATTAAGTCGAAGTGAGACTACGAAGGAATTTCTTGGAGAATGTGATGTTGTATTTTTATTAAGTTCAACTAGTCAATTTTTAACAGATAAAGATATTTCTTTAATTTGTGAGACATTACCTGAAGAGGGGATAAAAGAAGTAATAATAGTTGGAAGTAAATTAGATTCAGGTTTATTAGATTATAATAAGTCAAATAGTTTTAAAAAGGCTTATATAGAAACTGTTCAAAGTTATACAGAACAAGCTAAATCAAATTTATATAGAATTTTGTCTAATCCTTTAGTAGATAAGTCTTTTATTAATAGTATGATAAAGAAACTACCACCAATTTATGTGTCTTCAATGTTATATGGTGCAGCTATTAATAAAAAAAATAATAAGGTGTATAGTGAGGAACAAGGGTTTTATATTGATAGATTAAAAAGTAGTTTTATTGATTTTCATGACAATATTGATATGCTTGTGAGATATTCAGGAATTTTAGATATTCAAAAAAAGAAATTAATTCCATTGAGAACAGAAAAAGATTCGATTATAAAATCAAAGAATAATGAAATTTTTCAAACAAAAATGACGAAAATAATTTCTTCACTAAAAGATATTCATGAACAGTGTCTTATTAACAAGGAGATTCTTGAAAATAATGATAAAGCTAAATTAGAAGAGAAAAGGGAAACTATAGAACGTAGCTTAATACAATCTAACCGCGAAGTAAAAGAAATTATTAAATCAATAAGTTTAGATATAAAATCCACAATACAGAGATTAAATATAGAAATTGAAGCTGCGATAAATAATCATCTTGACTTTCCAGTTGTAGTAGAGGAGAATATCACAAGACATAGTGAACGACATGGATTCCTCTATTTAAAAGAACGAAAGTGGAATACGGTTGAAAATACATATAAAGTTAACTCTCTGAAAGTAGTTGAAAATATTCGTAATTATCATATAGAATGTCAGAATCTTGTAGAAAATAATTTGGGGCATGCGATAAATAAAAGACAATTAGAAAAAGAGTTGAGAGAAACTATAATTAATTCCAATTCAGTTATAGATCATAGTTTTGATGAACGTGAGATATTGATTCCATTAAGGAATTTAATTAAAGCAATAAAAATTCAAAATATTAATATTGCTATTAATCCTTATTTACAGAGAATATATGACGAGTTTACAAAAAAAATTGAAACTGATGATGAGATACATAGATTAAGAATTGTTCAGGATCAAACCTTAAATGATATTTTTAACGAATATAAAAAAGAGACAAAGCAATCGTTAAATAATATTGAGTTAATATTAAATCGAGAAAGTGAATCGTTTATCAATAGGTTGATTCATGATTTAAAAGAAAATATTTCATTGATTGAACAACAAATTGATAATAAGTCTAAAAATTTGAAAAGATATTCTTTATTACAAGATAAGATACAATCTTATATTAAAGATATAGATGAATTGGAGATAGAAGATGTTTGATTTTGAAGATATAGAATTATTAGAAGATATATCTGAGTATGATTTAGATCAACCATTATCATTAACTTCTGGAAAAGATTTATTAGACTTAATATCAAAAATCTTACCTTTATCTCAAAAAAATAATAATTTAAAAATAATAAAACATATAGAGAAGATGATTGATATTGATTTATTGACTATTTTAAAAAATATACCTTTGTCTAATAAAGCAAAACGACAAAAAGAATTTAAAACTTTATCATCAAAATTAGTTGAAAAATATAAATATAAACAGTTAGGAAATAAGGCGATTGTCGGAATTGGTGGACGTTTTAGTGCAGGAAAGTCCCGTTTTATTAATTCTATATTAAAATTGGAAGAAAATTTATTACCAGAGGATCAAAATCCTACAACTTCTATACCTACATATATAATAAAAGGACTAGAAAATTCAGTTATTGGAAACTTAGGTGATATTGATGTTAAATTAGATTCCATATCACTATCTATGTTAACGCATAATTTATATGAAAAATATTCTATAGGATTTTCTAGGTTTATTAAGACTTTAATGATTATAAATCAAAATAGTCCTTATAAAAATTTGGCGTTTTTAGATACACCTGGATATAACAAAGCTGATTTTGTGAAGAATTTTGATTTTAAATTAACTTCATCTGATAAATTGATAGCTTATAATCATTTAAAAAATATAGATTTTTTAATTTGGTTGGTTGATATTGATAATGGAACAATAAAAGAAGATGATTTAGATTTTATTGAAAAGCTAGATATAAGTGTTCCAATTTTAATTGTTATGAATAAAATTGATAAAAAAATGGATAGAGATATTGAATCTATAATTAATGTGATTAAACAGGATGTACTTAATTATAATTTTAATATATTTGGAATAACAGGCTATTCATCTAAAGAGCATAAAGAATGGAGAAACTTAGGAATTATAAGAAAATTTTTAGTTGAGGCTGAAAAGTATTCATATAAAAAAGGAAATATAATTGATGAATTTATAGACGTGAAAAAAGATATAAAACAAGAGTTAGAAAGACTACTAGAACTATGCATTGAAGATAGAAATCAAATAAGCAATATTATTGTCAAGACTGAGCCCTCAACTATATTAACCGGATTAATTGATTTATATGGTGAGCATTTAAGGGCTATTAGGATGATAAAAGAAGGTATAAATCAATTAGATAAAACTTTTAAGCGTATAGATGAGAAACTTATACAAATATATGGGGATGAAAAGTGTGAAAAGTATTGAAGATAGATTATTTGCCGTAATTCAAAAAATAATGAATGAATCTATTGAAGCAAGCTATATCTTTCAATATGATTATTTTAATAAGCTTAAAAATATATCTAATAAACTTATAGCTGTATTGGATGATGGAGACTATATTGATAATGCGAAAGTGATTCGTGATTTAGACACATTAATATATAAATATGAAATTTTTACTATTATTCCTAATTTGGTTAATAAACATATTGTTTCTATTCACTCTGATCAAAATTCATTTTGGAAATTTATAAATGAATCTTTTGAAGATTGTTTGAATTATGATATAAGTATGAATATACCTTATATAATTTTACCTTATTGTGAATCATTTTGTACTAATTCAGTATATATTCTTAGTTATTGTAACAAGATAGTCGAATTAACTATAGATGAGTATAAATTAATCTGTACAGATTTATATAAGTATAATATTGATATAAAAAAATTAATTAAATGTTTTTTTTCGTATCAATCTAAAATTACTACAAATACTTGTTTTGTATATTTTCCTTTGGATATGGATATAGAAAATACAGTATATTGTCAATTAAAAGATAAGATAACAGTCAGTGTGTTTATTGGAAATGAAATATTTAATGAGGAATTTTTTAAGAAGAAATTGTATTATAACTCTTTTTATTTCTTAGGTAGTAAATCTGAATATAAAAAGTTTCTTCATGTATATAAATCTAAATATATTAAGTGTATTTCCTATAAAAATTTGATAGATAGAATAAAAAGGTTTGATAATATTTTTTATAATTATAATATAAATCAAGAAATTGATTTGTTATTGCTAGAAGTTAAGAATTTTTATATCAATTCTCTAAATAGATTAAATAATATACTAAAAGGGCTAAAAACAGATTTACTTAGAATCCAAGATGATAAGCTAAAAGAACAATTACAGTATTATTATGAGTATAAACAAATAGAATATGATGAGTTAAGTATTAGTAAAAATAAATTCTGTAATTTTTACTCGGAAATTTTAAATTATATATTGAATAATGGTTTGTCAAATGAATATTTTGATATAACTCTTTTAAATTTAGAAAATCAATTTGAGGTAATAAATCTACTTATTAGAAAATTTTTTATCTGTTCTAATGTTAAAGATATTGAGGAAATGCATAATATAATTTTGCAACTAAAAAAAGCTAATTTTGATTATACTGAGATATTTGAGATATATCTTAAATATCTTAATCAAGATGTTTTGTCCAAAGAAGAATTATATTTAGTAGCGAATGTTAAAAATATTTATTTTAATAGTAAAATTAAAATAGCGATGTCTAGTGTCTTGAACTTATCTGAATCTGAACTGATAGAAATAGTTTCTTTTGTTGATAATGTTGAATCTGGTAAAGAGCTATATTATTTAGGCTTATCTTTATTTAATCGAAAAAATTATAAGAAGAGTATTCTAATGCTCTTCAGAGCCCTAGAATTGGAGTATCATGTTGCAGGAATAAAATTGTTAGAGATTTCAGAACAAATACATCAATCTAATATTAGAGTAGATAAATGGACTAATAATAAAATTAAGGAACTCATATCTGATTATTTAGATCCACAAACATGTTTTAAATTAGCTTTAGAGAATTTGAATGAAAAATCTAGTAAAGCAAATATCTTTTTGAAAATTTCTATATCAAAAGGATACTTGCCAGCTGTTGAATTTTTAGCTTATCAACTGTATGATAAATGCAAAATGCTTGATAATAAATCAATGGAAAAAGATGATAATCGGATAGCAGCTAGTAATGCAATTGATTTTTTTTGTATGCTTAGTCAGATTGTAAATGTCAATATAAGAATGTACAATTTTGACGATGTACAATGTACAGTTATTCCTTCTGTTGCATATGGTTTCGTAACCGGTATGAATCTCCAGTTATGCTAATCACATGTGCATGGTGAAGTAATCGATCAACAATAGCATTAGCTACTCGCTCATCATGTAAAATGGTAGCCCACTCATCAAAATTAATGTTAGACGTTACGATGGTACTTTTCTTTTCGTACCGTCTATCAATAATTTGAAATAGTAAGTTAGCATCACCTGGTTGTAACGGTAAATAGCCAATTTCATCAATGATGAGTAATTGGTAGCGTGCATAATGCTTGAGCCGAGTTTCTAATCGTCCTTCATCTTTTGCACTCTTAAGGTTTTGAATTAAATCATGGCATTTAATAAAATAGGTGCTTCGTCTGTTACGAGAGCTTTCAATACCTAGTGATGTAGCTAAATGTGTTTTCCCCACTCCGCTAGAGCCAAGAAATACAATGTTTTCAGCTTGTTCCATGAATCCTAATGATGCTAAATCCTTAATTTGCATTTCGTTAATTTGTGGTTGAAATGAAAATTCAAAATCAGCTAGTGTTTTCAAATGAGGAAAATTACTAATTTTCACCATATGGTTAATTACGTTTTGTCGTTTAATATCAACTTCGTAATCACTCAGCTTCAATAACCACTCAATATGAGATAAGCTCTGTGTATTAGCTAATTCAATTGTTTCATCTAGGTGTAACATGCATTGTTTTAGTTTTAGATATGCTAGATTATCTTGTAAGCGTTGGTAATTAGTCTGTAGTGTCATAGATAGCTCCTATCTTTT
>NZ_PPCZ01000013.1:0-140739 GCF_002959815.1 Veillonella sp. T34266-5 | reverse complement strand
TTGTCGTATATCGTCTAACCTGACAAAAAATGTGAAACAGGCATCTTTGGTGACTGCTATGAGGCCAAACTTTACGTAATGCTTTAGGCAAACCATTAGCACCATCAGACACAACGACTTTAGGTGTCGTATATCGTCTAACCTGACAAAAAATGTGAAACAGGCATCTTTGGTGACTGCTATGAGGCCAAACTTTACGTAATGCTTTAGGCAAACCATTAGCACCATCAGACACAACGACTTTAGGTTCAGCAATCCGTTCCATTAAACACTGCCAAGCTCTAGCATGCTCATAACGGCAGACATACCATCCTAGAACATGAGTATCATTGCAACAAATCAACACACATAAATTCCTAGCTAAGTAAATTCCATCAAGATATACCACATCATGTACTTCTTCCACTTTTGGAGGCAATGGCCATATAGACCAAAACTTAGCGGTTTTACGCCTGAATGTACGACCTTTACCAGGCATATCAGCTTGAATATCGGTGCTGAATAACCAACTCAAGAATAGGTTTAACTCTTTACTTAAATTATTAATTTTAACGGTAAATGCCACCTTACAATGTTTACAAAACCAACGTTGAGAACCAGATTTTAAAACACCATGTTTAATACATTTTTCATTACAATCAGGACATTTTATTTGTCGCATAAACTCTTCCTCCATATTTGTTTATATATAGGAAGATATAACCTCATTTTAATCAGTAATTACAAGGGTTAATTGATGTTTTCACCCACACTTTTTGTCCACCCTCAAACTTCTCCAGAAAAAGATTAAACCCTTATAACACTAGTAAATATCTAGTGTTATAAGGGTTTTCACACACACTTTTTGTCCTATAAGCCAAAAAGACCTTGTTCGTATTGAGCAAGGTCTTTTAGATTTTTCTTATGTTATTTTTTTAGGCCACTTTTTTTAGCTAATGATTTGATAACCTTAGCGCTTTGTTTTTTGAGTTTGCCCCCAGTTTGTTTTAATTGGATACGTGTACGGAATACGCGACCAAGCGTTGTAATTCTGGTTTTGCGACGCGGTTTCATATCGCGTTCGTTACCAAAATCGCCACGTTGGACAGTGGTTGCTTTTACCTTTTCAGATCCAAATGATTGACGTAAGGATTTCATAAATTGTGTAAGTGGTAGAGTACGATTGAAGGCGAATAAATCAACTGCTACATAACCCAATTCCGGATACGCATGTAATGTGAAGTGAAATTGTTTTGCAATAGCAAGAACGACAATTTCATCATCCATAACTTGATAGTTAATTTCGTCTAATTCAATATCTGCTAACTCAAATGCAGCAGCTACACTTTCTTGTACGGCTGCAGCGGAAGAGAGGGATTCTTCATTGCAAGAGTATAAATCTAGTAATAATTGATGACCTAATGCATCTGCCATTGTAGCACCTTCTTTCGTACATACGTTATTATATCTTTAATATTATACATTGAATTCTTATATTAGTCTATTCGTAGAAACATTTACGTACATACATTGATTTGTTGGGGCAATTCATGTAATAAATTTACGTATTTTGGTAATAGGCAAATAATAATTTATAAAAATTTGACTTTATATTTGACAATAGTCAAATAGTCAAATATAATAAAACTATATTAAAAGAACAAAAAGACAAATTAAGAGATAAATTTATAAAGAGGTGTTATTATGAGCGTTATAGCTGATAAAATAGAAAAATTTATACTTAATAAATTGACAGAAGAACAAGAAAAATTGATTTTAAAGAGAAATGAGTTGGCCGATGAATTGGATTGTGCACCATCTCAGATTAGCTATGTATTAAGTACGCGTTTTTCTAATGAACGAGGATTTGATGTTGAATCTAGACGTGGATTAGGTGGATATATTAGAATTCGTAAGTTGCAACCAGAATCTTCTAATATGGTACCAGCAGTTACGACTTATCATATCTATGAAGGTCCAAATCGCGTGGAACGGTTAATCGATTTACGCGATGTTGATCAATCTTTATTTCAATTGTTACAAGATAATAAAATTACAAAGCGCGAGGCTCAAATGATGCATAATTCATTTGCCAGCATCATTGAACATGTAGATTATGAATCTAGAAATGATGCTATTCGCAATCTTTATGCATCCATGATAGAGACATTGCGGAAGGAGTGATGTCATATGAAATGCGATCATTGCCATACAAATGAAGCAACAGTGCATATGACAAATATCGTTAATAATCAAAAAACAGAACAACATTTATGTTCGTCCTGTGCTAATAAATTACAAAAGGAGGGTAAGTTATCTCCCTTTAGCTCGTTCGTAAATGATATTTGGGATAATGACTTTTTCTCCAATGATTTTTTCAAGAATATGGTGTATCCAGATCATATGTTGCAATCACAGCAGATGAAACGCTGCCCAAACTGTGGAAATACATTTGAAGATTTTAATCGGTTTGGAAAATTTGGATGTCCTAGTTGTTACGAAACTTTTAAAAATCAGATTGCATCATTGGTACAACGCATTCAAGGGTCAATTGAATATGAAGGACGCGTACCGAATCAAGGGCATAATGTGTTTAAAGCACAGTATGAAATTAAGCAATTGCGACGTCAATTAGAGACGGCTATCGGTGATGAAAACTTTGAAGAAGCAGCTCAAATTAGAGATACAATCAAAGCCTTAGAATCGAA
This sequence comes from Veillonella sp. T34266-5, assembly GCF_002959815.1. Classification (NCBI taxonomy): domain Bacteria; kingdom Bacillati; phylum Bacillota; class Negativicutes; order Veillonellales; family Veillonellaceae; genus Veillonella; species Veillonella sp. T34266-5. Next base: position 138,052 of record NZ_PPCZ01000013.1, on the reverse strand, counting down.
ACTCGATAGTCATAAAAATTGAGGAGGATAGTATGTTCGATAATATATTAGATACAGCCCTTAGTAAATGGCTCCAACATACGCCATCCGATTCAGATCATATCGTTATTTCTAGTCGTATACGATTAGCTCGAAATTTTAGAGACACATTATTTACCAATAAAAATGATGAAGCAGCTTTACATCATGTTGATTCCATTGTACGTGGATTGGTTAGTACGTTAAAAGATACCAACAATCAAGATTATTATTGTATTAGTCTTGATAAATTGTCCGATATAGAGCGCGCTATTCTTGTGGAAAAACATTTGATAAGTCCTGTTATGGCTGAAAAATTGCCATATCGTAGCTTGCTTGTGTCCGATGATGCATCGGTAGCTATTATGGTTAATGAAGAGGATCATTTGCGCATACAAACTATGGAGGCAGGTCTAAATTTAATGGATGCTTTCCACCATGCAGAACGCATTGATGATGCTATTGATGAGAAGCAACCATTTGCATTTAATGAATCTTTTGGCTATTTAACTGCATGTCCAACGAATGTGGGCACCGGTCTACGCGCCTCTGTTATGCTCCATCTACCTGCGTTAGCAATGACTGGACGCATTAATCGTCTCGTTCGCAGTATTGTTCAACTTGGCTATTCTGTGCGCGGTCTATATGGCGAAGGTTCTGAAGCGTTAGGTCATATTTACCAGGTGTCTAATCAACGAACAATGGGCATCAGTGAAGCTGATACAATTGAGCAATTGACGAAAATTGTAGAAGGAATCATAGCAGAAGAGCGGAAATGTCGCCAAACATTGGTGCACAATGATAAAAATGGTCTTGAAGATCATTTATGGCGGTCCTATGGTATATTGCGATATGCAAGATCTATAAGCGGTCAGGAATCGCTAGAAAAATTAAGTGATGTCCAATTAGGTGTAGATTTAGATATCTTACCTGCATGGTCGAGCGATAGTTTTAATGAATTGGTGGCTATTACAAGATCTAATTTTTTACATAAATATATGGGAAAAGAAGAGGTAAGTCCTCAAGAATGCGATAATTACAGAGCAACAGTAATTAGAGAAAAGCTTTCACAAAAATAATAATGGTCGTTCCTATTTTATGTGATGTTGAATAATACCATTCATGGAGATACTCCATTTAATATAGATTTACAAAAAGTACCTTCATTTTTTGAATGAAGTTTATATAGAGAGCGCAAACTGATGTTTGCGAACGAGGTAATACATATGATGCAACGATTTACAGATGATGCACAACGAGTGTTATCCTTCGCTCAAGAAGCGGCCTTGGAACTAGGCCATGACTATGTGGGCACGGAGCATGTACTCATTGGACTCATAAAGGTTAAAAATGGTGTTGCCGCAAAGGCTCTTAATGAGCTAGGTCTCAGTGCAGAGACCATTATTGAAGATGTTGAAGAGCACATTGGACGAGGAAATAAGAAAGCTAGTTCCGTATATATGACACCTCGTGTAAAACATGTGCTAGAGTTAGCTGTTGAAGTAGCTAATCATATGAACCACAATTATGTGGGAACGGAACATATTCTGTTAGGGTTGTTGAGTGATGGTGGCGGCGTAGCAGTCGGTCTATTACGTAATCATAATATTCGCGCTAGTGACATTGTTGAAGTAATTCGAGATATTCTTGGCTCTTCTGGTAGAACTAGTCATACTAGTGAAGATAACCAAGACAGCAGTTCATTAGGCGATCTTGCCGATTTCGGAACAGATTTAAATGAATCTGCTAAACAGGGTAAAATTGATCCTGTGATTGGCCGAGATAAAGAGATTTCCAGGGTTATTCAAATTCTGAGTCGTCGTACCAAAAATAACCCGGTACTTATCGGTGAACCAGGTGTAGGTAAAACCGCTATTGCAGAAGGTTTGGCACAGCGTATCGTAAACGGTAATGTGCCAGAAATATTACGTAACAAGCGAATTATTTCACTGAGCATCAGTTCGATGTTAGCCGGTGCGAAGTATCGTGGTGAATTTGAAGAACGATTGAAAAAAGCCATCGATGAAGTTCAAAAACATGACGATATGATTATTTTTATCGATGAAATTCATACATTAGTTGGTGCTGGTGCCACTGAAGGCGCCATGGATGCAGCGAATATTTTAAAACCTGCATTAGCTCGTGGTGAGTTCCAAGTAATTGGTGCTACAACATTGGATGAATATAAAAAGCATATAGAAAAAGATGCTGCTTTAGAACGCAGATTTCAACCTGTTCTTGTTGGTGAGCCATCAGAGGAAGATGCACTTGAAATTTTAAAAGGGTTACGTGATCGGTATGAGGCCTTCCATAAGGCAAAGATTACCGACGAAGCATTGGAAGCCGCGGTTTCACTATCCAGTCGTTATATTACGGATCGGTTCTTGCCGGATAAGGCTATTGATGTTGTCGATGAGGCAGCATCTAAGGTGCGGATGAAAGTGTTTTCTGCCGCACCCGATGTGAAAGCATTGGAGACACAATTAGCAGATGTAAAAAAGGAAAAAGAAGCTGCTGTAACAGCTCAAGAATTTGAGAAGGCAGCTGATATGCGTGATGAAGAAAAGCGCATTGAAAAGGAAATCAATGATAAGAAAAACGCAGCTAAGGAAAATAGCGATGCTAAGTTAGTTGTGACTGACGAAGATATCGCTTCTGTAGTAGCACAATGGACAGGTATTCCTGTTTCTAAAATCGCACAGGAAGAATCTGAATCATTATTACACTTAGAAGAAGAGCTTCATAAACGCGTCATCGGTCAAGATGAGGCTGTTGTGGCTGTTTCAAAGGCTGTTCGCCGCGCGAGGGCCGGTCTAAAAGATCCTAAACGTCCTATTGGATCGTTCCTATTCCTAGGTCCTACAGGTGTTGGTAAGACCGAATTGGCTCGTGCCTTAGCTGTTGCCTTATTTGGCGATGAGACGGCGATGATTCGTCTAGATATGTCCGAATATATGGAAAAACATACCGTATCTCGCTTAGTTGGTGCCCCTCCAGGTTATGTAGGCTATGAAGAAGGAGGTCAATTAACAGATGCGGTACGCCGTAAACCATATAGTGTGATTCTTCTTGACGAAGTAGAAAAGGCCCATGCAGATTTCTTTAATATCTTATTGCAAGTTCTTGATGATGGTCGATTGACAGATAGCCAAGGTCGCACTGTTGATTTTAGGAATACTGTTATCATCATGACAAGTAATTTGGGTGCAAATGCACTTCGTAAGAGTTCTCCTGAACTTGGATTCTTAGCTGCTAAGAAGTCCGATAGTGCATCTGATGCTTCTAATGAGGTCAACTTTAAGGAAGCCAAAAAATCTGTTATGGATGCGGTAAAACGTCATTTCCGTCCTGAATTTTTGAATCGTATCGATGAAATGATTGTATTCCATGCTTTAACGTCAAATGATTTAAAACAAATTGTTACAATTTTAATGGATACTGTAGTAAAACGTCTTGATGATATGGGACTATCTCTAGAGATTTCCCCCGCAGCTATGGATATGCTTGTGAAAGAAGGATCTGATTTCTCAATGGGTGCACGTCCATTGAAACGAGCTATTCAACGGTTGATTGAAGATCCTATATCAGATCTTATTTTACAAGGTAATGCTCCTGAAGGTGCTACTATCAAGGCCGATGTAGAAGATGAACACATTATTGTAAAATCTTCTAATTAATTGGGAATAGATATTGTTCTCATACAGTCTTTTATGTAAAATTTAATGTCAAAATGGTATACTATTAGTGATAATAGTTGACCGTAGTATTAATTATGCACAAAAGGTCATGAGTGAATTATCATTCATGACCTTTTACTTTTCATGGGGGTTGTATGGCAAAGGTAAAAACCGTTTTCTTTTGTAATAATTGTGGTGCTGAATCTGCCAAGTGGATGGGAAAATGCCCTCAATGCGGTGAATGGAATACACTGGTTGAAGAAGTGGTAAAAGATACTAAACACAGTCGTACACCGTCTGTACGTGGTGTGGGCACCAATACGACTAAACCCGTTGCATTGCCAGATATTGAAATGTCAGCAGTATCTAGAATTCCTACGACCTATAAGGAAATAGATAGAGTGCTTGGAGGCGGTATTGTTCCAGGTGCGTTAATGTTATTAGGTGGCGACCCTGGTATTGGTAAATCTACACTGCTTTTACAAGTCTCTCAAAAGGTGGCCGATACAGTTGGTACTGTTTTATATGCATCTGGCGAAGAATCACAATTGCAATTAAAATTGCGGGCTGAACGTTTACATATTAATAGTGAACGATTACATGTTATAGCCGACACAGATTTAGATCATATCCTTGAGGTCGCATTAGATCAAAAACCATCCTTACTGGTCATTGATTCTATACAAACAATGTTTACTGCAGATATCGAGGCAGCACCTGGTAGTGTTAGTCAAGTTCGTGAGTGTACATCTCGTTTATTACGATTTTGTAAGGAGCAGAATATTCCCACCATTATCATTGGTCACGTAACAAAGGAAGGCAATATTGCAGGGCCTCGTATGCTTGAACATATGGTGGATGTAGTACTTTATTTTGAAGGGGAACGCTCTTATCAGTTCCGCATATTACGAGCCATTAAAAATCGTTTTGGATCTACATCGGAAACCGGTATTTTTACCATGATTGAAGATGGTTTAGCAGAGCTTGCTAATCCGTCGGCGTCCTTGTTAGCTGAACGAGCTGATGATGAAAGTGGTAGTGCGGTCATGATTTATCTAGAAGGGGTTCGTCCCATTCTGGTAGAGGTTCAAAGTTTGGTAGCTACAACAGCCTTTGGAATGCCAAGACGTACGGCTATTGGCTATGATTTGAATCGTCTAATTGTGCTACTAGCAGTATTGGAAAAACGGTGTGGCTTTACGCTGGGCAATAAGGATGTCTATGTCAATGTAATTGGTGGGTTAAAGGTTAATGAACCGGCTTGTGATTTATCGATGGCTGTTGCCATTGTATCTAATTTAAAAAATCGCGTAGTGCCTCATGACATGGTGATTCTTGGCGAGGTTGGATTGACTGGTAATGTTCGTAGCATTCCACGCATAGAACAACGGATTAATGAAGCTAAGAAATTGGGCTTTACAAAGTTTATTATCCCAGAAGGGAATTATAAGCAAATTAAGCATGATGATAAGTCCATTCAAATCCGGGGCGTTAAGTCCATTGCACAAGCGATGCAACTCGCATTTTCTTAATACATGTTATAGTTCATAGAAGGCTAATTCATAGAGTATAAACTCTATGGTATTTAAAGGAGGTGATGCCATGATTTATGGCATTTTACGGTATGTGATTGCTATCCTCATTGGTACAGCAGCATACGTAGGTATGGACAATTTAGCCCCTATTATTGATCCTTATTTAGTATCTCAATTTGCAAGCTTTGGTGATATGTCGCTCACTGTGGCACGTATTTCAGTTATTGTAATAGGTACGATTATTGGTATTTTAATAGGTTATTTTATTTCGTCCTTTATTTTAAAACAAGGTTTAGTCATTGCTAGACAATTGGAACGGGTATTAACACATATTCCTAACCAAGAATTGATTGCAGGTACCATCGGTTTATTATTTGGTCTTATTATTGCTAATTTAATTGGTGCAGCATTCAATCAGGTTCCTATTATTGGCCCCTATATTTCAATCATTTTAAGTGCCATTTTCGGTTATAGTGGTGTACGTTTGATGGCCCGTAAGGGACCTGAAATGTATCTTAACTATTTGAAGCAATGGAAACGCAGTGAGGCGGGGACTAAAAAAAGTAGAGGCTTCAATATGTTTGGATCCCATAAATCCAGTGACACTAATTCAACAACAAAGCTACTAGATACTTCTGTTATCATAGATGGCCGTATCAAGGAGTTATGTGCTACTGGGTTCATTGATGGGCCTTTGGTTGTTCCTGTATTCGTCTTAAATGAGTTACAAATTATTTCCGACTCCGCAGATGCGATGAAACGAAATCGTGGTCGTCGTGGATTAGATATTTTGAAAGAAATGCAGGATGCAAAACTGGTACCTATTGAAATCGTAGAAGATGACTATGATGATCTACATGAAGTTGATTCTAAATTAATGCGATTAGCCTTAGAGAAACAATGGAAGCTCATGACAAATGATTTTAATCTTAATAAAGTGGCTCGTGTACAAGGTATTAAGGTTTTAAATTTAAACGAATTAGCCAATGTATTAAAACCGGCCCTCATTGCAGGCGAATGGATTCGCGTACAAGTGATGAAGGAAGGTAAAGAGGTTCAACAAGGCGTTGCCTACTTAGATGATGGGACTATGATTGTCGTAGAAGACGGTCGTCCATATGTAGGTCAAGAGGTTGAGGTTATGGTTACATCCATTTTACAAACAAGTGCAGGTCGTATGATTTTTGCGCGTGTAGATGGAGGTAAGCATGAGTAAGGTTAGCTGTATTGTATTAGCTGCTGGCGCGGGACGCCGAATGGGTCATGATGAGAATAAGATTTTCATTAAACTCGGTCAAAAATCGATTATTCAATGGACATTGAGCCATATTAATCAAGTGAAAGCAGTTAGTGAAGTCATTCTCGTCGTTGCTGATGGTGAAGCATCCTATATGGAGCAACATATTGCGTCATTAGGGCTTTCAAAATCAATTAAAATTGTTACAGGAGGCAAAGAGCGTCAAGATTCTGTGTATGCAGGTTTACAAGCGGTTGGCGATGATATAGATATTGTACTCGTTCACGATGGAGCTAGACCGTTAGCAAAGTCAGAGTTATTTGAACGAGTTATTGAAGGGGCAGAAACTCATGGTGCTGTGACTATAGGTGTACCATCTACAGATACGATTAAGCGTGTTGATATTGATGGACAGGTCTTAGAAACATTGAATCGCAATGAGTTGATGAACATTCAAACGCCACAAGGTTTCCAAAAAGATATATTCAAAGAGGCTCAAGAAACGGCTAAGCAAGATGCTTATTTAGGGACGGATGATGTATCCTTAGTTGAGTATATCGGCAAAGATGTGTATATTTTAGATGGCGATTACGAAAACATCAAGGTTACCACACCGAATGATATTGCGGTGGCTAAACGATATTTAGGAATCAAGGAGCAACGTATGCGCGTAGGTTTTGGCTATGATATTCATCGATTAAAGGAAGGAAGACCTTGTATCTTGGGTGGCGTTCATATTGAATCACCTGTTGGCCCTGATGGTCATTCTGATGCAGATGTGTTGATTCATGCGTTGATGGATGCCTTGCTTGGTGCTGCTGGTTTAAAGGATATCGGCTATTATTTTCCACCAGAAGATGATGCATATAAAGGGATTTCTAGCATGATTTTATTAAAACAAGTGAATTCCTTGTTGAAAGAAAGAGGCTTAGAAGCCTATAATATAGATATTATGGTTATTTCTGAAACGCCAAAATTAAAGCCACACATCGATACGATGAAGGCTAATTTACAATCTGTTTTAGAAATTCCATTAGATCGCATTAGTATTAAGGCTACTACCAATGAAATGCTTGGTGCCATTGGGCGCCGTGAAGGTATTGCAGCACAGGCAGTAGTTTCCGTATATGAAGGAGAGGTTTAATTATGAAGGTACGTTTTGCGCCAAGTCCAACAGGTCCATTTCATATTGGCGGTGCTCGATCCGCTTTGTTCAACTGGCTATTAGCACGTAAGGAAAAAGGTACGTTTGTACTTCGTATTGAGGATACAGATTTATCTCGTTCTACTCGTGAAAGTGAAGAAAATATTAAGGCATCTTTGCAATGGCTCGGTATGAATTGGGATGAAGGCATTGATGTAGGTGGGGAAAATGGTCCTTATCGTCAAACAGAACGTCTTGATTTATACAAAGAAGTAACACAACGTTTACTTGATGAAGATAAAGCTTATGAATGCTTCTGTACAGCTGAAGAACTCGATGAAGTACGTCAGGCGCAAATGGAACGCGGCGAAACCCCTAAATATAATGGTCATTGCTGCCATCTTACAGAAGAAGAAAAAGAAAAATATCGTGCAGAAGGTAGAAAACCAACTATCCGTCTTCGCGTACCTTTGAATAAAACCTATGCATTTGATGATATGGTTCGTGGTCATGTATCTTTCGAGTCCAATGGTGTAGGTGATTTTGTAATCGTAAAATCCGATGGTATCCCTGTATATAACTTTGCCGTTGTAATGGATGACCACATGATGAAAATCACTCATGTTATTCGTGCAGAAGAACATTTATCCAACACACCTCGTCAAATGGCCATCTACGAAGCACTTGGTTGGGACATTCCTACATTCGGTCACATTTCTTTAATTCTGGGCAAAGATTATAAGAAAATGTCCAAACGTCATGGTGCCACATCTGTTGATCAATACAAACAATTGGGTTACTTGCCAGAAGCATTAGTAAACTTCTTGGCACTTCTCGGTTGGGCTCCAGAAGGTGAAGAAGAATTCTTTACGCAAGATGAATTGATTCAAGCCTTCTCCATGGATCGCGTTGCTAAGAACCCAGCTGTATTTGATATCGATAAATTAAACCATATTAATTTCCATTACATGAAAAACTTGAGCGATGAAGAGTTATTCCACCTTTGCTTGCCTCATTTGAAAGAGGTTGGTTTAGCTCCAGATAGCTTGAACCAAGCTGACATTGATTGGCTAACATTACTTTGCTCTACATTCCGCGATCATATTAGCTTTGGTGCTCAAATTAAAGATCATGTAGGCATGTTCATGGGGGAAACAGTATTCCTCGAAGAAGGTCATGAAGAAGAGTTAAAGGCAGTGCTTAACGAAGAATCTGCTCCAACTGTATTGAATGCTTTCAAAGAAAAATTGGCAGACATGGATGAAGTTACTCCAGAAGCTGTTAAAAAAGCTATCAAGGCTGTTATGAAAGAAACATCTTTGAAAGGTAAATTTGTGTTCATGCCATTGCGCGTTGCCTTGACTGGCCAAATGCATGGTCCTGATTTAAACAATATCGTTACATTGCTTGGTAAAGAAAAATGCTTACATCATTTAGACAATGTAGGTGCTTTAACTAAATAATAGAACTATTGAAAGGCTCTCATACCGATGGTGTGAGGGCCTTTGTTGTATATAATGTACAGATTTGCTATAATTATCGGCGTATTTTATTTTGGTTTTTATGAAAGTGAGTGTTTTGATGAGTTTAATTCGATCTATTAACCATCTCTTCAATAGCTATTTATCTTGGATAGTTTTATTGATGGCCGTATTAGCTTATATGCTACCAACATTCTTTGCGTGGATGACACCATATGTGGCATATATGTTACAATTTGTTATGTTTGCTATGGGTTTAACGTTAACAGCACAAGTATTTCTTGATGTGTTTAAACAACCAATGAAGGTTATCCTCGTATCTGTCATTCAATTTCTATGGATGCCATTAGCAGGCTTTTTAGTAGCTCTTATTTTTAACTTTCCACCGGAAATTGGTATAGGTTTCATCTTGCTAGGTGCATGTCCAGGTGGTACGGCTTCTAATGTAATGACATTCCTCGCTAATGGTAATGTGCCATTGTCCGTATCTGCCACGACCGTATCTACATTATTGGCTCCAATTTTAACACCATTATTCGTAGTATTGTACGCAGGTGCTACATCATCCATTGAAATTCAATTTATGCCGATGTTTATATCCATCGTTAAAATCGTATTGGTTCCAATCATTCTAGGTATCGTATTGAATTACTTTATTGGATCTAAAATCGAACCAGTTAAATCTGTATGTCCTACCATAGCAGCTATTGCAGTATTACTTATTTTGGCAGCCGTAACAGCGGTTAACCAAAAACAAATTGCTGAAACAGGTCTCATCATTTTTGTAGCTTGTTTAGTACAAAACTTGAGTGGCTACGTTGTTACATTCTTTATTTGTAAAGTTCTTAATATCGATGTATCATCTCGTCGTGCTATGCAAATTGAAGTGGCCATGCAAAACTCTGCATTGTCCGTGTCATTAGCGATGAAACATTTTACACCACAAGCAGCGGTAGCAGGTGCTGTATTCTCTATCATCCATAATTTTACAGGCTCTATTTTTGCCGGTATTTGTCGTAAACATGATGATCAAGAAAAATTAGAACAAGCTTAGTTCTTAACGTAGTAAGAACATTGATTTAACAGTTTGTAACTGATAATAAATTTCGTTTCAAAGTGCGATTGAACCTCCATTTTCATAATCCTTAATATGTTTAATTCCCTTGATAAAGGGATATATTCAATGGTTTTGAAGATGGAGGTTTTTCTTGTAATTATTGACATTATATAGCATTATTGGTAAAATTATTTTATATCTTAATATAGGTATACATTAAAAGCTAAGATTGAAAGAAGTACTCTACAACTAACTTTTTAGCGAGAACCGATGGTGGGAGGGTTCAAGGATAGGTAGACGAAATGCATTCATGAGCTGACATCCCGATTATAGGTAGGTTTGTCCGGTGACGCGCCGTTATGCGATGAGTGGGTACCACATTGGTACCTAACAGAGTGGAACCGCGGACCATCGTCTCTGTATGAGATGAGGGTTCTTTTTTATTTTTCGAATATGGAGGCATCAGTATCGATGAGAGAAATTACAGTTTATAATACAATGACGCGCCAAAAAGAGGTGTTTACTCCTGTAACACCAGGTGAAGCAAAGATGTATGTTTGTGGTGTAACACCATATAATCATCCTCATATTGGTAATGCTCGTCCTTTTGTAACGTGGGATGTAATTCGTCGCTACATGAAACATGTAGGATATAAAGTAACGTATGTACAAAACTTCACTGATGTAGACGATAAAATTATTAATACATCTAATGGTGAAGGTGTAGCATGGGACGTAATTGCCAATCGTTATATCGATAGCTATTTTGAAGTTATGGATGCACTTGGTGTAGAACGTGCTGATGTATATCCACGCGTATCTACTCATATCCCTGATATTCTCAAGATGATTTCTACGCTTATTGATAAGGGCTTTGCTTATGAGCTAGATGGAGATGTGTATTTTAGCGTAGAAAAATTTGACCATTATGGTGAATTGTCTGGTCGTACATTAGATGATATGGAAGCTGGCGCTCGTATTGAAGTAGATGGTCGTAAAAAGAACCCTATGGACTTTGCACTTTGGAAAGCTGCAAAACCAGGTGAACCATTCTGGGAAAGTCCTTGGGGCAACGGTCGTCCAGGTTGGCACATCGAATGTTCCGCTATGAGCCAAAAATATTTAGGCGAAGAATTCGATTTCCATGGCGGTGGTAGTGATTTGATTTTCCCTCATCATGAGAATGAAATTGCTCAATCTGAAGGCTGTTCTGGCCATCATCCATCTGTAAAATACTGGTTACATAATGGATTCATTACGATTAATTCTGAAAAAATGTCCAAATCCTTGAATAATTTCTTCTTGGTGAAAGATATTTTAGAACAATATAGTCCAGATGCTTTACGTTACTTCTTACTAAGCACACATTATCGTAGCCCATTGGATTTCTCCGATGAACGTTTAGAAGAAGCTAACAAATCTTTGGAACGATTAGGCACTGCTATCGAAAATCTTTTATATCTTGAAAAATGTGAAGCTGGCCCTTGTGACGATGCTCAACGTTTATTAGAAAAAGCTAAAGAATATGAAGAAGAATTCGAAGCTGCTATGAGCGATGATTTCAATACTGCTTTAGCTACATCTAGCATGTTTGGCCTTGCTAAAGAAATCAACATTTATTACCAAGCTGTAACAGGCCGTGAAGGTGTTGTTTGCCAAGAAGCAATCGCTGAGGTAAAACGTATCTTCAAGTTTATGACAGAGGTCATTGGCGTATTAGAAAAAGCTTGGGAAGGTAATACTGGTGCTGACGCTGCAGAATACGAACAATTGATGGACGTTATTTTATCTGTTCGCCAAGCGTGCCGTGAGCAAAAACAATGGGTTCTTGCCGATTGCATTCGCGATCGATTAGCTGAAATTGGTATTACTATTGAAGATTCTCCTACAGGAGCACGGTGGAAAAAGCGTGAAATTTAAGCAATTTCAATTTCTGAAACAAGAAGCTATAAAAAAATTAATACTCTTAGATACGGAAGACCATTCTTTTGTATCTAAACCAGCATCTGAAGTATTAGCTTCAGATGCTGTTATGTTGGCCTATATTGGTGATGCTGTGTATTCTATGTACATTAGACAACGCGTTGTAGAAATGAGTATTTCAAAGGTTCAGGTTCTACATACATTGGTAACCGAATTTATTTGTGCAAAATCTCAGTCAAAAGTATTGGATCAATTAGAATCAATGCTTACAGAGGATGAACAAACAATTGCTAGACGAGCTCGAAATAGTAATGTCAATGTACCTAAGAGTAGTTCTGTACGAGAATATCGAAATAGTACCGCCTTTGAAGCAGTCCTTGGTTTCCTATATGAAACAGGTCAGCAGGACCGACTTAATGAATTGATGAAAGAGGCCTATTCTATTACATTAAGAGGACTTTCACATGGATAATTATATTGTAGGCAGAAATGCCGTAAAGGAAGCATTAAAAGCAGGCCGTTCTATACAACGCATTTTGGTGAGTGATGATAAAGTTAAAACAGGTTTATCTGACATCGTAGGACTAGCAAAATCAAAGGGGGTAGAGATTCGCCCCACACCTGTTAAACAGATGAATCGCTATGAAACGGATGTACCTCATCAAGGTGTCATTGCTTTTGTGAATGCTGTAGAATTTAAAGACCTTGGAGAAGTACTACAAGAGTCCAATCATGAGAACCCTTTGCTTATCTTAACGGATGGCGTAGAGGATCCTCATAATATGGGGGCTATTATCCGTACTGCCGAATGTGTGGGGGCCACAGCAGTTTTGATTCCTAAACGCCATAATGCACCTATTAACGCAACGGTTGCTAAAACATCTGCCGGTGCAGTAGAGCAGATTCCACTCGTTCAAGTTGGTAATGTTACGCAAACGATTAAACAGTTGCAAAAACAAGGATTCTGGGTTCTTGGCGCTCATATGGAAGGTGATCGTACCTTGTATGAAGCCGATTTAACCATTCCTACTGTCCTTGTCATCGGCAATGAAGGTAAGGGGATTAGCCGTGTCGTAAAAGAAGCCTGTGACTTTTTAGTTACCATTCCTATGTATGGCAATTTAAATTCTTTAAATGCATCTGTAGCTGCTGCCATTCTCATGTATGAAGCAGTTCGACAACGGACCATGAAGGTAAAATAGAGGTGCTGCATGCTAAAGGATATTTTAATCGTCGATGGATATAATGTCATCTTCGCATGGCAAAGTTTAAAAAAACTGGCTAATGAATCCTTGGAACACGCTCGAATGGAATTGCGTAATCAACTTTTAAATTATGGTAAATTTAAAGGTTATGAGGTTATACTCGTTTTTGATGGTAAATATACTAAGTCTATAGCGAGCATAGAAGAAATCACTAAAGGATTTATCGAAGTATATACAGATGATGGTGAAACGGCAGATTCTTTTATTGAACGAGAGGTATTCTTACGGCAAGGCAAGTATACCAATGTCTATGTTGTCACCTCTGATGGAGCTGAACAAAATCAAATATTAGGTTCTGGTGGACTGCGGATTCCAGCAAGAGAATTACAAAATGATATGCGTCTTGCCAAGCAAGAGGAACGCTTGCAATATACACATAAACATCATCGTGACCAAATGGTACTCAGGAGAAATGAGGTATATGACCACTTAGATCCCGATGTGGCTGAAAAATTAGAAGCCATACGGAGAGGTACAAAATAAGCAGAACAGATAGACCTACTGTAGTAGTATGAAGTACATTCTATTTCATACATATTGCAGAACATATATAATTCAAGTATAATAACATATATTGGTATTTCTACAATATGTGATTGTATGGAGGACCTATGAACAATTTTCATACGCAACAGTCCGATTACAATTTCAAAGAAATGACTGATGAGCAAGTTGTGGTCATAGCTCAACAAGAGCAAAATGAGTTTGCAATCGACTATATAGTCAATAAATATAAAAATTTTGTGCGCGCTAAGGCGCGTACCTATTTTCTTGTAGGTGCCGATCGAGATGATATCATTCAAGAAGGCATGATTGGTTTGTATAAAGCTACTCGTGATTTTAGACATGATAAATTAGCATCTTTTCGGGCCTTTGCAGAACTATGTATTACACGGCAAATTATTACGGCCATAAAATCTGCGACACGTCAAAAGCACGCTCCACTCAATTCTTATATCTCTTTAAATAAGCCTGTGTACACAGAAGAGTCTGAACGGACCTTGTTAGAAATGCTTTCATCAGCACGAAGTACAAATCCTGAAGACCTCATTATTAGCCAAGAAGAGCTAGATGACATCGAAAAAAACATAGGACATATTTTAAGTGATCTAGAGTGGCAAGTGTTAGAAGGCTATTTAGATGGTAAATCATATCAGGAGATGGCAAAAGGTACTGACCGTAGCATCAAGTCGATTGATAATGCTTTACAAAGGGTTAAACGTAAATTAGAGAAGTTTTTGGAACATCGTGTATTAGATGCTCCTACACAGGAAGGATGACTATTGTGACAAATTTTTTGATGGTTTTAGAAATCATTGTGTCCATTTTATTGATTGTTGTTGTAATTGCTCAAACTAGTAAGAGTTCTGGTATGGGCGGCGCTGTTTCTGGTGCGGCAGATTCTACATTCGGTGGTAAAGAACGCGGCTTAGATGGGTTCTTATCTCGCTGTACAATCATTTTAGGTATTATCTTTGCTGTGTTGAGCTTAGTTCTAGGGGCAATGATTAACCAATTCTAATTTGAAAGCCTGCCTAGCAGGCTTTTCTTTTTTTCAGCATATATGAATACTATGCAAAGGAGGTGTTTGTATGAAAGAAAAAGTGTTAGCGTTTTATAAATCTATTTATCCCCATACGTATCATATCGATGATGCTGCTATGGATTGTCATGTTAAGGGCGGACGTGAACTGGATGCCTTTATGGATGCTGCTAAAGAGCTATTAAAAGAGGGGCGTTTAAGCTTTATAAGAAAAGATGTATATGCCTATAATAATGACACAGAATTTATTGAAGGTATTTACAAGGGCTACAGAAAATCCTTTGGATTTGTTATCACTGCTCCTGATGAAGAGGATGTGTATATAGCAGAACAAAATAAGGGCACTGCTATGCACAATGATAAGGTTCGTGTACGTATTATCACATCTCGTGATTCACGCCATAAACGAGAAGGTGTTGTCACTGAAGTTATAGAACGTGCTAATGAAACTGTTGTAGGTACCTATGACAGACAGCAATCCTTTGGTTTTGTCATTCCTGATGATGAACGATTGGGTACAGATATTTATGTCGATTTACATAATACTTTAGATGCTCGCAGTGGTGCTAAGGTTCTCGTAAAAATCATCAAATGGCCAGAAGGCGATAAGAAACCAGAAGGTGTCATTACAGAAGTATTGGGCTACAAAGGGGATGTAGGCCTTGATATTAACTGTATTATGGCTAATTATGACTTGCCATTTTCCTTCCCAGAAGATGTTGTGAAAGCGAGTCAACATATCAATACGACCATTACAGATGATCCAAAACGTTGGGATTTACGCGATGTGCCAATGGTTACTATCGATGGTGAAGATGCAAAAGACCTTGATGATGCAGTCAGTGGTCGTAAACTTGATAATGGTAACTATGAACTAGGTGTACATATTGCCGATGTAAGCCATTATGTAGTGTCACAAAAGGCTATCGATAGAGAGGCCTATAAACGGGGAACATCTGTCTATCTAGTTGACCGAGTTATCCCTATGTTACCGGAGGTGTTATCCAATGGTATCTGTAGCTTAAATGCTGGCGAAGATCGATATGCCATGACCTGTATGATGGAAATTGATGCACATGGTAAGGTTGTTAATTATCGGATTCAACCATCTATTATCCATGTTAATCGTCGTTGCAGTTATAAAGAGATTTATAAAGCATTAACCGAAGATATTATTCCTGATGACTTGGCACCTCTTATGCCGATGATTCACAATTTATCCGACATCGCAAAAACTTTAAATGATATGCGCCGTCGTCGTGGTGCACTGGATTTTGATTTCCCTGAATATAAGGTGCTTTTAGATACAGAAGGCACGCCATTGCGCATTGTACGTCGCGACCGGACATTAGCGGAACGACTTATTGAAGAATGTATGCTTATAGCTAATGAAACGGTAGCTACTCATCTAAAGAATACAAACCGTACGAGTGTATATCGTATCCATGAAACACCGAGCGAAGAAAAGATGAGTATGTATCAAAAGGTACTCAATTACTTAGGGCAAGATATTCGATTACATCTTGATGAATTGGAACCACGCGTGTTCCAACATATTTTAGATGCTGTTAAGGGCACGGATATTGAACAAGTGGCTCAAATCATGACATTGCGTTCCATGCAACAAGCTAAATATAGCATCGATAATGCAGGTCATTTTGGGTTGGCGTCGAAATGCTACACACACTTTACATCGCCTATTAGACGATATCCAGATCTCATGGTACATCGCTTATTAAAAGCCGATATGGGATGGTCTGATGGATACGTAAACCGCGATACGAAAACAGAATTCTTAGAACGTGCAGCTGTCCATTCTTCAGAACGTGAACAAGTGGCTGTAGCTGCTGAGCGCGACACAGTCGATTTAAAGAAAACCCAATATATGGTTCCATTTATTGGCGAAGTCTTTGAGGGTAAAATATCTAGCATCACATCCTTTGGTATGTTTGTAGAGTTAGATAATGGTATCGATGGCCTTGTTCATATGAACATGATGACTGATGATTACTATTTTTACGATGAAGAACATTTCCTATTAGTTGGCAAGCGTACGGGTCAAATCTATCATTTAGGTGATACAGTAACGGTGACATTGGTGAAAGCGGATGTGGAAAAACGTCAAATCGATTTCGTACTCGGCGAAGTGGATAATCTTATGAGAATTCAAGAAATGATGAAGAATTCCGAAGGTTATGTAGGCTCTAGAGAGAAGAAACCGTTTGGCCGTTCTGGTATCTCTAAACAATCTAAACGAAAAGGTAAGGGACATAGTAAGTCTTCTAAACGGAGAGACCGGTATACTGGCACATCTAGTGCTCCAAAGAATAAAAAGGGACGTAAAGACCATAAAGGGTCTAAGAAAAAAGTAAAAAAACGTAAACGATAATGAAATATTAATACCTATTGTGAGGTGACTATGGCAAAAAAAGATGCACCATCATTAATTGCAGATAACCGCAAGGCGCGTCATGATTTTAATATTCATGAAACCTATGAAGCGGGCATTGCATTGACGGGGACAGAGATTAAATCAATTCGCCAAGGTAAATTAAATCTTAAGGATAGCTTTATCCGTATAGATAAGGGAGAAATGTTTCTCTACGGTGTACACATCAGTCCTTATGAACAAGGCAATCGCTTTAATCATGAGCCTGAGCGAACACGTAAACTATTGATGCATAAATCGGAAATTAAAAAATTATTCCAACAAGTGAAAGAAAAGGGGTTCTCCTTGATTCCGTTGAACTTTCATTTTAGCCGTGGCTATGTGAAGGTAACGGTTGGTCTTGTGACAGGAAAAAAATTGTATGATAAACGCCAAGATATGGCAGAACGGGATGCAAAGCGTGACATTGCTAAGCGTTTGAAAGAACAACAAAAATACTGATATATAATAGGAGGATGTTTAGTGGAAGTTAATCAATATTTTTATAGTTTGGCAAAAATATCAGCTCAAAAAGCAGCTGAAAACGGAGTACATGTAGATCCCAAATTTATATACACTCAATGGTATATTGAAACAGGTGGGTTTACATCTCAACTACAAGCAACACATCATAATCTAGGTGGTGTTACTGCTTCAGATGGAAGCTGGAGACATTTTACAGATTTTATTGATTTTGCCAACTATTTTGGCAATTACTTGACATACTATAGAGAAGATGGCATGACAAATGCTACATCTCTGTATTCGTATATCAATGCCTTGTACAATGGCGGATACTTTACAGCAGATTTTAATTCTTATTATGGCTCTGTATTACAAGTGTTTAATACAATCAATTTCTAAATATGGTTAAGGGACTGTGTTACAGTCCCTTATTTTTATGCAGATTGTTAACTTAGTACAAAATAAAAGTTGATAAAAATCACACATTTTCTTATAATGTAAACAAAGTGTGATTTATATAGTTGACAATGTAAGTACATGAAGAGGTGAATACTATGAGTCAAATTCGTCAAATCACAGAAATCGGTATTTTAACTGCTATGATTACAATCTTGGGCGCTATCAAGATTCCTAATCTTGTGCCAGGCATTGAGTTCCAGTTATCGGCTCCTCTAGCAGTAGCAATTTGTGCGGCCTTTGGATTTAAAAAGTACATCATTAGCGGTTGTTTATCCAGCCTTATCGGATTGGCATTAGGAACACAAAATTTTCTAAGTGTTGCTATTGCCCTGCAGTTTAGATTGGTCGTTGGTTTCTTATTATGGATTTGCAAAAATCATATGCTCGGTGTAATCCTAAGTGGTCCTATTGCATCTACAGTAGCTCGATTAACACTATCCGTCTATGTTGGTAAAGGTGCTTTAGCTATGGTTATGCTTGCTGTACCAGGTATGATCTTTACCGCTATTGTAGCGCCTATCATGACTGCTGTATTTAAAAAGGTTGTATCAGCAGCTACACATAGTGCACCTCGAAAGGTTGTGTAATGATGGGGCTATACAGTATTCGTATGCGCGGTGCAGAAGGAGGACCTCATGAAGAAGGGGGACGCCATATATCTGGGGCTGAACGCATTGTGGAAGAAAGTGATTTAGAATCTGTAGCATCCTCTTTAATTCATCGTGCATTGCATCATAGTAAAGGAAAATCAGATTTTATAAATATTCGTATAGACGCGGTTCACGATGAGGATATTACATATGTTGATTGTATTGATGTTGATGAACATGAGACTGCATCGGTAAAAGAATCACATGAATTAGCAAAAAACTTACTACAGTCTGTAGTGAGCCATAAGGCAGTAGAAAATGCTTTCACAGAACTAGGACAATTGCCTGGAAATATGCGTGGTGCTATTCTAATGAATGCAGATACAGGTATGCGATTAGATCAAGACACGATGCGCGGTGTTCGTGTAAGTCATATGGATGCGTGTGGCAACGAAACAAGACCTATGAATGTGCACATGCGTGAAGCACTAGTACTAGCTACAAAGGCACAGTCCTGCCCTGGTATTGTAGGTGAACTTTGTTGGTCCGACGATCCCGATTATACAGTGGGATATGTAGCATGTAATGGCATATATCATCGCATTCCGAATATGAAAGAAATGGGAAATCCTATCGGGGGCCGTGTATTTTTTGTAGATACCGATAAGCCTATTCATGAAATTGTCGATTATTTAGAGAATACAACAGTATTGGTACGGTGGTAACGTGGATTATTATCAAGACTTTCAGAAAAAACTAGAGGCTAAAGAACAAGAACAAAATAAGAGAACGATTAAGACCTATGAGCCTTTAGATGCGGTGTGTGTAAAACGAGATCATCGCGAGTATATCATGATGGCCTCTAACAATTATTTAGGACTTACCCATGAACCTCGTGTACAACAAGCGGCCATTCAAGCCATTCAACAATATGGTACCGGATCTGGTGGCGCTAGACTGACATCGGGATCCTTTCCCTTGTTTAAGGAATTGGAAAGGGCTATAGCCAATTTTAAAGAAACAGAGCAATCTCTCGTATTTAATACAGGCTATATGGCCAATGTCGGTACAATTACGGCCTTAATGAATAAGCATAGTGTCATCATTAGCGATGAATTGAACCATGCTAGTATCATCGATGGATGTCGCCTGAGTGGAGCTCATATTGAGCGATATAAACATAAAGATGTAGAACATGCGGAATATATTCTTAAGAATTACAAATCGGCTCATAAAATGATTATTACTGATGGTGTATTTAGCATGGATGGAGATATTGCACCATTAGATAGACTGTATGAGTTAAGTAAGGAATATAACGCTCTTCTTATGGTAGATGATGCACATGCAACTGGCGTCATCGGTAATGGGCGAGGCACAGCTCATCATTTTGGTCTAACCGATGTAGATGTACAGCTTGGTACCTTGAGTAAGGCTTTAGGTTCTGTTGGTGGCTATGTGGCGGGTCGTAAGGAATTAATAGAATACCTGATTAACTATAGTCGTAGCTTTATATTCTCTACAGCTTTGTCCCCAGCTGATATCGGTGCGGCTTTAGAGGCCCTACGAATTGTACATGATGAACCATCTGTGGTTGAAACATTACGTGATAACACTGTATATATGGCACATAAATTACAGGCTATGGGGATTGATTGTGATGACGAAACACCTATATTCCCAATTGTGGTAGGTGATAATGATCGAGCCTTAACATTGGCCCGTGAGTTAGAGAAGCGAGGCATTATTATTACAGCGATTCGACCTCCTACAGTTCCTGTTGGTGAAAGTCGGCTACGCATGACAGTTACAGCCGCTCATAGTAAAGAACAACTTGATTATGTAGCGCAAACGTTGCATGAATTACTAGTTGACATGAATATACATTAGGGGTATGATAGATAAACCAACAAACCCATGGGGATGTAAAGGTTTCGACAGGGGCGAGTGTGGTATAGATAGCGAGTCGGCGTTCCATTGGGCCGTTAAACGGTGGGAAAACATTTAAACGCAGAAGAAAATTTTGCATTAGCTGCATAAGCTACGTCCCTCATACTTGTGCCTACCAAGTGTGAACGGACGTCAAACCGTAGGCTGGCTTAATTTAGTCGTTCATATGAATTAGGCGAGACAACATGAACTGGAGTACTGTAGTTTGTCTGTGAGCGATAGGTACTTGAGACTTAAATCATAGACTGTGCTCGGAGAAGTCTATATGGCAACGCTTTTGGACAGGAGTTCGACTCTCCTCATCTCCACCATGAGATGATTCATACCGAAGATTGGTATCTTGTAATGATACTAATCTTCGGTATTTTTTGTTTTGTACACAAATTGTTATAAAAGTCAACAATATATGGTGTGAAATTGTACGCAATTGAATGTTTAAAAATATAGATAATATCTAGCTTTATTAGAGGTTTATAGGATATAGAAATCTTGACTATCACATGGGAATAAAGTACAATATATTGAGAAATTTATGAATTTGGATCTTATAAATTTAGTGTTATGAAAAGGAGTACATGTAATGAAGTCTCGATATTCACGCATGTTAGCAGTATTAGCAGTATCCGCTTTACTGGTAGCAGGTTGTGGTAGTCAACAACAGCAATCAGCTGATGTGGCGGTAAATTCGTATAAAATCGTATCGCAAAACGCACAAGTTGATCAAACCTATACGGGTACGGTTAAGGCAGAAAATTCTGTGGCTGTACATGCTCGTGTTACTGGTTATGTGGTGGAAAAATTTGTTAAAGGTGGGGACCAAGTAGTAGCTGGTCAACCTTTATATCGCATCGATTCTCGCCAATATGAATCCAATGTAGCAACAGCGGAAGCTAATGTAGCAAGAGCTAATGCAGATTATCAAAATGCAGAAACTGATTTAGGTCGTTATGAAACATTGGCAAGTCAAGATGCGATTGCACGCCAACGCGTAGATACACAACGTTCTGCTGCAGAACAAGCTAAAGCAGCTGTAGAAGCACAACAAGCAGCATTGAAGATTGCGCAAGATAACTTGGGTGATACTATCATTTATGCACCATATTCCGGCACATTGAGTATGGATGCTGTTGATATAGGTACATTTGTTAATGCTGGCTCTACGACATTGGTAACCATCGATTCTGTAGATCCTATTTTTGTTGAATTTAGCATGACTGAACAAGAGTATCTTGAATTCATGGCTACTCGTTCTGGTGATGAAAACAGCGGTCTTAATTTAAAATTACGCTTAGCTGATGGCAAGGAATATAATCAAGTAGGTTCTGTTGTTCAAGCGGCAAGAACATTAGATCCTTCCACAGGTAAGTTGATTTTGAAAGCTTCCTTCCCTAATCCTGACCATTTATTGTTACCTAATATGTTTGCTACCGTTATTTCTCCTGGTGAAAAATTAACGGATGCCATTTTGGTACCTACAAAAGCTATTTTACAAATTATGGATAAAAACTTTGTATATGTCATCGGTCAAGATGGAACAGTATCTCAAAAGGCTGTTGAACTTGGTGGCACTACAGGGGCTTTCACAATCGTTAAATCTGGTCTTGTAAATGGTGATGAAATCGTTGTAGATGGTTTAACTAAGGTTAAAAATGGTGCAAAGGTACAAGCCACTGAATTGTCTAAAACACAAATTGAAACAGCTAAACAATAGGAGGTAAGACGTGTCGAAATTCTTTATTAATCGACCTATCTTTGCCATTGTTATTGCCATCATGATTACATTAATCGGTTTGCTTTCAATGGTTAATCTTCCGGTAGCTCGATATCCACAAATTTCACCACCAAGTGTACGTGTTAGTACCATGTATACAGGTGCTACGCCTCAAGTACTGAATGATACTGTAGCCAGTGTAATTGAGTCTCAAATTGTAGGCGTTCAAGATTTAGACTATATGACATCTGATAGTGCTAGTACTGGTACATATTCTTTGTCATTACAGTTTAATCAAGGTAGTGATCCCGATATGGATACGGTTAATACCCAAAACCGTGTGCAAGCGGCGCTAGCTCAACTGCCTTCAGAGGTCCAACAAGTTGGTGTAACAACGACAAAATCCTCTGGCGATATGGCGTATATTTTCTCCTTGAATTCTCCTAATGGTACCTTTGATAGTACATTCCTTAAAAACTATGGTACAAACTATTTGATGGATGCCATTAAGGGCGTAAAAGGTGTTGGTTCCGTTCAAGAATTCGGTTCTGACTATGCAATGCGCATTTGGTTAGATCCTAGCAAGATGCAAAAATTAGGCATTACCATGTCTGATGTAACATCTGCTATTAAAAGCCAAAACGTACAAGCTGCAGCTGGTACAGTTGGTAAAAATCCTACCAATGGAGAACAAGCATTCCAGTATCCAATTAAAATTGATGGCCGTCTAGTGACAGAGCAACAATTTGGTAATATTGTTATCAAGAACTCTAATGGTACTGTATTACATTTAAAGGATATTGCTCGTATTGATGTGGGCGCAAAAGGGTACGATTTTGTCGCTAAGTCTTCATATCGCGATCCAAATGCTCCATCTGGTGAGATTTTATTTGTTGAACATCGTCCGTCTGCTGGTTTTGCCATTTCTTTACAAAATGATGCAAATGCTTTAGAGACGATTTCAAATGTTCAAAAAATATTGCAAGAACAGTCTAAGTCTTTCCCACAAGATTTGGAATATCACGAAGTCGTAGATAATACGAAATTCGTACGTGCCTCTATTAATGAAGTAGAGCATACATTCTTTGAAGCTTTATTGCTCGTACTCATCGTAGTGTATGTATTCTTGCAATCTTGGCGTTCTACATTGATTCCGATGATTGCAGTACCTGTATCATTACTAGGAACATTTGGTGCCTTTGTATTATTAGATTTCTCCATCAATACATTAACACTGTTTGCCATGGTATTGGCTATCGGCCTTGTCGTCGATGATGCTATCGTAGTGGTAGAGGCTGTTGAATATGAGTTAAAATATAATGGTTTATCTCCAAAAGAAGCTGCCATTGCGGCTATGAAAAATGTACAAGGCCCAGTAGTTGGTATTGCCTTTGTATTAGCCGCCGTGTTCATACCTGTTGCATTTATGGGCGGTATGACCGGTATTTTATATAAGCAATTCGCCTTAACAATTGCCGTTTCTGTGGCGATTTCCGCAGTTGTTGCGTTAATTTTGACACCATCGTTGTGTGCATTGATGTTAAAACCACATGTACAAAATGAACGTGAAGACTTTGTTCATCGTCAACTCAATAAATTTAATCGTGGCCTTGAACGTTTTAGTGATTGGTATGGTAAGGTGTTAGCTCGGTTGAGCCATCGTCTGAGCTTAACCGTTATTACATTACTCGTCTTTGCTGCTGGTACAGGTATCGTATTCCATTTCTTACCTACAAGTTTCGTACCTGCAGAAGATAGTGGATATTTCCTTATTGCTGTAAATGAACCACCAGGAGCAACGTCTGCTCGTACCGTGGAAACTCTTGATAAAATCAAAGATTTCTTAGAGCAAACACCGGGCATTAAAGATAATGTAGAACAAGTATTTACTGTTTCTGGGTTTGACCTTTTAGGTGGCTCTCAAAAATCTAGTGCTGGTGTTTCCTTTGCGGTATTAAAAGATTGGGATCAACGTAAATCATCTAATCAATCTGTTAATGCTATGGTGGGTGCAGTATTTGGCTTTGGTGCGAAGAATGTACCTGAAGCTAGTGTAGTAGCTTTGAATCCTCCATCCATTCCAGGCCTTGGTAACACTGGTGGCTTTACAATGTATATCATTAATAAAGCTGGTGATAGTGCTGAGGTAATGGCTGAACGGGCTCAGGCATTTATGGCAGAAGCTAGAACTAATCCGGCTATTCAAACAGTGTATACCACATTTAATACATCATCCCCATCCTTACAATTTGAAATCAATCGTGATAAGGCTGCTCAAGATGGTGTTCAGCTCACTGATATCTTCACCACATTGCAAGGTTTCTATGGTAGTATTCAAGTTAATGATTATACATCGTATGGTAAGAACTATAAGGTTGTTGTTCAAGCAGAGGATCAATTCCGTCAAAATGCTGACAACTTGAATATGCTCGCAGTTCGTAATAGTAAGGGACAAATGGTTTCTATTGCTAACTACATTACGAAAGAAAAGACGGCAACCCCTTCATCTATCACTCGTTTCGATAATGCTATGGCCGTTAAAATTGGTGGCTCTGCGGCTCAAGGATATGCTTCTGGTGATGCAATTCAAGCATTGAAGGATGCAGCTGCTAAAACATTGCCAGCTGGTTATACCTATGATTGGGGCGATCAATCCCGCGAAGAATTGAAGGCTGGATCACAAACCATGTTGATTCTAGGTCTTGGCTTGACATTTGTATTCTTGATTCTTGCTGCATTGTATGAATCCTGGAAAGTTCCATTTGCTGTATTATTCTCCGTACCATCTGGTATGATTGGTGCTGCATTAGTACCATTCTTGTTGAATTTTACAGGTCGATTCCAATTAGCAAATGACATCTATATGCAAATTGGTTTGTTAACATTGGTAGGTTTAGCTGCTAAGAATGCTATTCTGATTATCGAGTATGCGAAGATTCGTGTTGACGAACGCGGTATGGATGTTGTCGATGCGGCTATCGAAGCGGCTAAGATTCGTTTGCGTCCAATCTTGATGACGTCCTTTGCATTCATCCTAGGCGTATTGCCATTGGCAATTTCTACTGGTGCCGGTTCTGGTGCTCGTACATCAATGGGTATCACAGTCGTAGCAGGTATGACAACAGCTACATTCTTTGGTATCTTTATCATTCCAATGCTTTTCATTATCGTCGAAAAGATTGGTCCTGGATTCTTTACAAAACGTAAAAAGGATCACTAATTCCAAATTTCATAACACAAATAAAACACGCTTATAACATAGCTTATAGGCGTGTTTTTTTAACTATTTTATGGTATAATATGCTAGTTAAAACGATTTAATTATCGCATGGGCGATATTGTGAAATATTTATATAAAAGAGGTATAAACATGAGTGAAGTAAAAACATTTGTGGCTGGTCATAAAAGCCCTGATACTGATTCTATTTGTTCTGCTATTTCTTATGCTAATTTGTTAACACAAATGGGTACACCTGCAACGCCTGTATGTGCTGGTGATGCGAATAAGGAAACTAAATACGCATTGGAACATTTCGGTTTCGAACACCCACAAATCGTTACAAACTGGGAAGAGTTCGCTCCTAATGGTGGCGATTTATACTTAACTGACCATAATGAATCCAAGCAAATCATCGATGGTTACAAATCTATGAATATGTGTGGTGTTATCGATCATCACCGTATTGGTGATTTCGAAACTGACGGCCCTGTATTCATTCGCATGGAACCAGTAGGTTGTACAAATACAATTTTGACTAAACTTTATATTGAAAATAATCAAGAAATTCCTAAGAATATTGCCGGTTTGATGTTGTCTGCTATTATTTCTGATACTGTATTGTTCCGCTCTCCAACATGTACAGAAACAGATAAGGAAATGGCTCATAAACTAGCTGCTATCGCTGGTGTAGATATCGATTCCTATGGTTTAGATATGTTGAAAGCTGGCGCAGATATTTCTGATTTAACAAACGATGAAATCGTACGTACAGATATGAAGGAATTCTCCGAAGCAGGTCAAACGATTTCTATCGGTCAAATTTCCGTTATGGATACAACTGATGTGTTGGCTAAGCAAGCTGAATTAGTAGCAGCTCTAGAAGCTCTTCGTACAACTAACGGCTATGCTGCATCCTATATTATGGTTACCAATATTCTTGATGAAAGTACAACATTGATCTATAGCGGCGATGTAGAATCCGTTGTAGTTAACGCATTTGGTAAAGACGTAAAAGATAATGCTGTATTCTTACCAAATACAATGTCCCGTAAGAAACAAATTGTACCTCCAATTTTAGGAGCTATGAAATAATAAAGGATATCGACATATCATGGTAATAAAAACGTTGCTCTTGCAACGTTTTTATTATATGTGATGGTCATTAATAATTACTCATTTTATGTTATAGATAAGGAGATACCATGCAATCATTGTTAGATGGCTTGAATCGGGAGCAACAACAAGCCGTACAACATACCGAAGGCCCACTATTGATTTTAGCAGGTGCAGGATCAGGGAAAACAAAGGTATTAACTGTACGTATAGCATATTTGCTAGCTCAAGGTGTAAATCCTTATGAAATCTTAGCCATCACTTTTACCAATAAAGCGGCTAAGGAGATGAAAAGCCGTGTAGAAGGGCTTGTAGGCGATGTAGCTAACCGAATTTGGCTAAGTACATTCCACAGCTTTTGTGCTAAATTTTTACGCTTTGAATTAGATAATTTTTTAGGTTACAACAGTAATTTTACAATTTATGATACATCCGACTCTCAAGTCGTTATAAAAGCAGCGTTGAAGGCCCTTAATTTGGATGATAAATATTATCCTGTAGGTGCTATGATTAGTGCTATTTCTGATGCAAAAAATAAATTGATGTTCGCTTCAGATTATAGAAAACAAGCACGAGATTTTTATCAACAAAAGGTAGCTGATGTATATGAATACTACGAACGAGAATTGCGTAAAAACAATGCATTAGATTTCGATGATTTATTGCTAGTAGCTGTTAAATTATTACAATCTAATGCAGCTGTGCTTGATAAATATAGCAAACGATTTAAGTATGTCATGATTGATGAATATCAAGATACAAACCATGCACAGTATTTATTGGCTTATTTGTTATCATCGCATTGGAAGAATATCGCCGTCGTAGGTGATGCTGACCAAAGTATTTACGCATGGCGTGGTGCAGATATTCAAAATATCCTCGATTTTGAAAAGGATTATCCAAATTGTACATCCATTAAATTGGAGCAAAACTATCGTTCTACAAAAATCATATTGGATGCGGCTAATGCAGTTATCGACCATAATGAAGGGCGCCCAGAAAAGAATCTTTGGACTGATAAAGTAGAAGGAGCTAAAATCCAGCACTTTACGGCTCAATCGGAACATGAAGAGGCGGCTTTCATAGGCGATACAATAGTCAAAAAACACGATATTCACGGCGTGCCGTATGGTGACATGGCCATTCTATATCGCACCAATGCACAATCCCGTGTGCTAGAAGAAGCGTTAATCAAACGCGCTTTGCCATACACAATGGTAGGTGGTACTAAGTTCTACGATAGAAAAGAAATTAAAGATGTGCTCGCCTATTTGCGCGTATTATATAATCCGTTCGATGATTTAAGTTTGTTGCGTATTATCAATGTACCAAAGCGCAGTATCGGTGCTACTACTGTTTCTAAATTACAAGATTATGCTCGTGAAAATGGTACATCTCTATTTATGACCTTAACACAATTGCATTTGGTCGATACCATTAAGGGTAAAACGAAAGAGAAACTTGAAGAATTTGGCATTTTAATTTTTACCCTTGTTGCAGAAATGGATGATAAATCCGTTCTTGATATTTTAGAAGCTATCCTTGATCGAACTGGATATTTGGCTCAACTCGAGGAAAGTACGGACCCACAAGACCAAGCACGTGCCGAAAATATCGGTGAATTATTATCTGTGGCAAAGGATTTCCAAGATACGAATCCAACAGGTACTGTTGAAGACTTCTTGGAACAAGTAGCATTAGTAAACGATGTCGATTCCTTTGAACAAGAGGAATCTAAGGTTACCTTGATGACATTACATGCTGCTAAAGGTCTTGAATTCCCTATTGTATTCCTTGGTGGCTTAGAAGAGGGCTTATTCCCACATAGCCGTACCTTGATGAATCCTGAGGAAATCGAAGAAGAACGACGCCTCGCATACGTAGGGATTACGCGTGCTGAGAAGGAATTATATATTTCTAATGCTACAACCCGTACCGTATTCGGTCGTACTAGCAGTTATTTACCGTCTCGTTTCATCGATGAAATTCCAGCGGAACTCGTCGATAGTTTACGTGCAAAACGAAGAATTCCTGATGATATTAAACCAACAGTGCCAAGACATATGTCGGTCGCTAGTCGGCCAGTAACAAAACCGATTATTCGCAATGAAGTTATCGCTGATTGGAAGGTTGGGGATACTGCTATTCACAGTAAATGGGGAAATGGTAAGGTCGTTAATGTTTCTGGTGAGGGGGCTGGCATGAAGCTGACTATAGAATTCCCTACACAAGGTGTTCGGGTAGTTATGGCTAAGTTTGCACCGGTAAAAAAAGGTTAAAACAATCACTGTATGATATAGAGGATAATTATGAATCCTAAAGATAGAATAGAACAATTACAAAAAGAATTGACTCATGCTCAGTATCTATATTATGTAAAAGATAATCCGACGATGAGCGATTTTGAATATGATCAAAAATATCGTGAGCTCGTTGATTTAGAAACGGCACATCCTGAATATATTGTGCCATCGTCTCCTACACAGCGGGTTGGCATCAAGGCGGATGGTCCTTTTGAAAAAGTGGTCCATGGTAGACCTATGCTCAGCTTATCCAATGTGTTTAGTGCGGATGAAGTGCGTGCTTTTGACCAACGGGTAACGAAGGAATTGGGACATCAAACAAAGGCTTATGTGGTGGAGTTGAAAATTGACGGCTTAGCTGTTAATTTGCACTATGAGAATGGTATCTTTGTTCGTGCCGTCACACGCGGTGATGGTAAGGTGGGGGAAGATGTAACAGCTAATGTGCGTACCATCAAATCCATTCCTTTATACCTAGAAAATGCTCCAGAATTTATCGAAATTCGCGGTGAAGCGTACATGCCACATAGCGAATTTAAGCGTATCAATGAGGAACGTGATGAAGAAGGGTTACCAACCTTTGTCAATCCTCGCAATGCAGCGGCAGGTTCCTTGCGACAACAGGACCCTGCTATTACAGCAAGTCGTAATCTTGCGTTCTTTGCTTATGCTATCGGTTCTGAAAGCGGCGCTAATATTCATACGCAAGAGGAATTATTACATACATTGGAGAATTTTCATTTCTCTGTAAATCCTCATTATCGCGTTTGTAATACCGTAGATGAAGTTATTGAGGCCATTAATTATTGGGGCGAAAAACGTCATGAACTGCCATACGATACAGATGGTATGGTTATAAAGGTCAATGATTTTAATGATCAAGAGATGTTAGGCTCAACCGCAAAGGACCCTAAGTGGGCTACGGCTTATAAATATCCTCCAGAAGAGGTAGAAACAATTATCAAAGATATTACCATCAATGTAGGACGTACTGGTGTATTGACGCCAACTGGAGAATTAGAACCTGTGTTTGTATCCGGCACTAATGTGAGTCGTGTTACATTACATAATCAAGATTTCATCACTGAAAAAGATATTCGTATTGGTGACCATGTACTTATTCACAAGGCGGCTGAAATCATTCCAGAAGTCATTCGTGTATTGCCTGAAAAACGTACGGGCAGTGAGGTTCCTTTCACAATTCCCAATTGTTGTCCTGTTTGTGAAAGTCCAGCAGTACGCCGCGAAGGTGAAGCGGCCATTCGCTGTACTAATAAACATTGTCCTGCTATTGAAAAGGAACAAATCATTCACTTTGCATCTCGCGATGCGATGAATATTGATGGACTTGGCCCAAGTATTGTGGAAAATTTAATCAATGAAAAATTGATTACCAATGTAGTTGATTTATATCATTTGACTACGGAATCCATCATGGGTATGGACCGTATGGGTAAAAAATCGGCAGATAATCTTGTGAAAGCTATTGCAGATTCTAAATCTCGTGGATTAGACCGCGTACTATTTGGTCTTGGCATTCGCCTTATCGGTTCTAAAGCGGCCGGTACAATTGCTAATGTTGTGAAGTCTATGGATAGATTTTTAACGATTAGTAAAGACGAATTAGTGGCGGTGGAAGAAATTGGGCCTACCATGGCAGATAGCATTATCGAATATCGAGAAGACCCTCAACATATTGAGATTATCAAGGGCCTGATTGATGCCGGCCTAAAAATGGACGTAGATGTGCAAGAAGCCGCTGGCAATGAAATGGAAGGGGAAATCGTTGTTCTTACTGGTAAACTCGAGGTCATGGGGCGCAGTGAAGCTGGTAAACTATTAGAAAAACACGGCGCTAAGGTGACCGGGTCCGTATCTAAGAAAACAACACTCGTCGTTGCTGGTGAAGATAGTGGCAGTAAATTGACAAAGGCGAATGAACTTGGTATTCGCGTTATCAATGAAGAAGAATTTATAGAATTACTTAAAGATTTAGGTGAAAACTAATCCTTTATTTTGAAAATATATGTCATATGCTTTATAATTAAAAGATATGAAAGGATGTGGACCGATGAAAATCAGCCAAGAGGAAATTAAAAAAATCGCTTTACTGTCCCGATTAGAAGTAAAAGAAGATAAAATGGCTAACGTTGAGAAGGAGTTATCCGATATCTTAACGTATGTAGCAGAATTAAATGAATTAGAATTAGATGATGTAGAAGTAATGGCTCATGCTGTTCCTTTGCATAATGTATTTAGAGAAGATGAGACTAAACCTTCTTTAGATCATGATTTAGCATTGTCTAATGCACCTGAAGAAGAAGATGGGTACTTTAAGGTGCCTCGCGTTGTACAAGAATAGGAGGTTTCACTGTGGCAACAATTCATGAATTACACACTAAATTAGTGAACAAAGAAATCAGTGCTGTAGAATTAACAAATGCAGTGATTAGTCACAAAGCAAAAGTGGAACCAGAGGTACATGCGTATTTATCTGATTCTCACGAATTAGCATTAGCATCTGCAAAAGCTGTAGATGAAGCAATTGCTAAAGGTGAAGCTATTTCCCCATTAGCAGGTATTCCTGGCGCTATTAAGGATAATATTTGTATTAAAGATCAACCTGCTACATGTGCATCTAAAATGTTGGAACATTTCATTCCTCCATATAATGCATCTGTTATTGAACGATTACATGCTAATCACTTAGTTAGCTTAGGTAAACTTAACATGGATGAATTCGCTATGGGCGGTTCCACAGAAAATTCCGCATTAGCTAAAACAGCTAATCCATGGAATTTGGAATGCGTACCAGGCGGTTCTTCCGGTGGTAGTGCAGCTGCAGTATCCAGTGGTTCTGCTATCTGGGCATTGGGCTCCGATACAGGTGGTTCTATCCGCCAACCAGCATCCTTCTGTGGTGTGGTAGGTATGAAGCCTACCTATGGTAATGTATCACGTTATGGTTTAATTGCCTTTGCATCCTCCTTGGATCAAATTGGACCTGTTACACGGGACGTAACCGATGCTGCATTGGTATTAAATGCCATTGCTGGTCATGACCCTAAAGATTCTACATCCATTCCTGGTGAGCGTGTAGATTATACAAAAGCGCTCGTAAACGATGTTAAGAATTTAAAAATTGGTGTACCAAAAGAATTCTTTGGCGATGGTCTTAATACAGAAGTACGCAAGGCTATTGATGAAGCAATTGAAACATATAAAAAATTAGGTGCTGAAATCGTTGAGGTCTCTTTGCCTAGTACAAAATACGCTTTGTCTGCATATTATATTATCGCATTGGCAGAAGCAAGTTCTAACTTGGCTCGTTATGATGGGGTAAGCTATGGTTTGCGCGTGCCTGCAGATAATTTAGTAGAAATGTCTACTAAAACTCGTACAGAAGGATTTGGACCAGAAGTACAACGTCGTATCTTGCTCGGTACCTATGTATTGAGCGCAGGTTATTACGATGCATATTATTTGAAAGCTCTTAAAGTACGTCGCGTTATCAAAAATGAATTTGATGCAGCCTTCTCCAAGGTTGATTTGTTATTGGCTCCAACAGCTCCTAACACAGCGTATAAGTTTGGTGAAAAAATCAATGACCCATTAGCTATGTACTTAGAAGATATTTGTACAGTTCCAGCTAACTTAGCAGGTATTCCTGGTATTAGCATTCCAGCGGGCATGAGTAGCGATAATTTGCCAATTGGCTTGCAATTATTGGGTCCTGCAATGGGCGAAGAAACATTGTTACGTGCCGCTTTCACATTCGAACAAGCACGTCCAGATTGTCAATTAGTAGCACCAACTGGGGAGGTTTCTCTATGAGTAGTAAATACGAAACAGTCGTTGGTTTAGAGGTTCATACAGAGCTTAAGACTAAGTCTAAAATCTTCTGTGGTTGTACCACTGAATTCGGCGGTGATCAAAATACACATGTATGCCCAGTATGTCTTGGCTTACCTGGTGCTATGCCTGTGTTGAATAAACAAGTAGTAGAATTTGCCATTAAAGTAGGTTTAGCGTTGAATTGTGAAATTCTTAAATTCAACAAATTTGACCGTAAAAACTACTACTATCCTGATTTGCCTAAAAACTATCAAACATCTCAATACGATTTGCCAATCTGTTTGAATGGTCACCTAGACATTGAAGTAAATGGTGAAACTAAACGCATCGGTATCACACGTATTCACATGGAAGAAGACGCTGGCAAATTGGTTCATAGCGGTAATACGATTTCCGATTCTAATTCTTCTAATGTTGACTATAACCGTACAGGCGTACCTCTTCTTGAAATCGTATCTGAACCAGATATTCGATCCGGTGCAGAAGCGAGAGCATACGTTGAAAAATTGCGTTCCATTTTGCAATATTTAGAAGTATCTGACGGTCGTATGGAAGAAGGTTCCTTGCGTGGTGACTGTAACGTATCCGTACGCCTTCGTGGCTCCAAAGAATTTGGTACACGTACAGAAACTAAAAACGTTAACTCCTTAACAGCTATTCAAAAGGTTGTTGAATACGAAGCATTGCGTCAAGCTAAGCTTATCGAAGCAGGCGGCAAAGTAGACCAAGAAACACGTACGTGGGACGATGCACAAGGCATCACTCTTGGCATGCGTAAGAAGGACGAAGAAAACGATTACCGTTACTTCCCAGAACCAGACTTGGTACCAATCGTAATTACGGACGAAAAAATCGAAGAAGTACGTCGTTCTTTGCCTGAGTTGCAAGACGCTAAAATTGCGCGCTTTGTATCCGAATATGGCTTGTCTCGTGAAGATGCAACCATCCTTACCATGGCTCGTAAGACGGCTGATTACCTAGACGCAGCTGTGAAAGCTGGCGCAGATCCTAAGACTGTGTCTAACTGGATGCTTGGTGACTTGTCTAAGATGATCAATGAAAGCGGCTTAACATTTGGTGAATCTAAGGTAAGCCCTGAAAACTTGGCTGGTATGATTGCTCTTATTGAAAAAGGCACCATTTCTGGTAAAATTGCGAAAAAAGTTATCGTATCCATGTGGGAATCCGGCAAGGATGCTGATGCTATCGTAAAAGAAGAAGGTCTTGTTCAAATTACAGATACTGGCGCTATTGAAGAAATCGTAAAACAAGTTATCGCTAATAACCCACAACCAGTGGCTGACTTTAAGGGCGGTAATGGCAAAGCTATCGGTTTCTTGGTAGGTCAAGTTATGAAAGAATCAAAAGGTCGTGCTAACCCTGGTATGGTTAACCAATTATTACAAAAATTCTTAAACGACTAAGACTGTCTTGACTTAGTTCATCTTAATATTGTTTAAACGAATTGTCCTCTATGGTATATTTACCATAGGGGATATTTTGTTTCCATGACTATTATGGTATAATAAATTGTATAAAATTGATTAATAGTTTTGTGATAAGGAATATATCATGAATAACCAAGATACAATGAATGAAAATAAAGAACAAGAAACTAAGACACGTGTCCTAAGCGATACAGAGCGCCGCGATTTTGATGGGGTTACCATTGATGAAGAAGGGGATACTGTACAAGTTGAATTTACACCTAGTCAAAAAGAAGAAGCGCAAAGTGGTTACGAGCAATTTCAAGACTATGGCCCTCGTGTGAAGGTATATCATTTTGGCGGTTCTAGTTGGTTAAGCCGTATCATTATGATTATTGTATTAGCTGCAATCTTAGCAGCTATCGTATTCTTTGGCGGCATCATCTTGTCCATCGTTGGCGTGGTCATCCTAGTAGGGGCTATTATCTCCTTTATCTTAGGCTTGTTTTAATGGTATAATATATCTATTATGACAAGACGGTGGCAAGTCCATTCGATGATGCTAAAGGGGTACTATGAACGTAGTTCTATCAACATTAAATTCAAAATTTATACATTCTTCACTAGCCTTGAGATATCTCAAGGCTTATGGTGAAGCCCATGGACAGGCATACGATATAGTGGAATATACTATTAATATGCCTGTTTTGCATATTCTTAGCGATATTACAGAGCATGATATCGATATCCTAGGTTTTGCCTGCTACATTTGGAATATTGAAATGACCTTGCATGTGGTGGACATGGTGAAAGCCGTACGACCAGATATTAAAATTGTATTGGGTGGACCAGAGGTTTCTTTCACAGCCGATGAATTATTAGAACGATGTCCGAATATTGATTATATTGTACAAGGTGAGGGCGAGGAAGCATTCCATGCTCTTGTAACAGCCTTACAGCTTGGTAATGATGGATTAGACCCTGTGATTCCCGGAGTGAGAGGACGTAGGGATGGTAGTATTCTAGGATCTTTAGAGGCTGTAGAGGTTTCTGATTTATCATTTATACCATTTCCATATACAGAAGAAGATATGGAGGATTTAGAGCATAAGATTATTTATTATGAATCCTCTCGTGGTTGTCCTTTTTCTTGTCAGTATTGTTTGTCGGGTAATAAGAATACTGTACGATTCTTTCCTCAAGAGCGGACATTAGAAGAATTGCAATGGTTTATTGATCATGGTGTGAAGCAAGTAAAATTTGTAGACCGCACCTTTAACTGTGCACCTCATCATCATAGACCACTTATGGAGTTCATGAGAGATAGCGATACAGATATGAATTTCCACTTAGAAATGGAACCGGAGCTTATGACGGAGTGGGAAACTAACATTCTTTGTGAAACGCCGCCTGGACGCATTCAAATCGAGGTAGGTGTACAAAGTACGCATAAGAAAACATTAGATGCTATCAATCGCTATAATGATTGGCCATACATCCAAAAATCTATACGTCCTATTATTCAAGCAGGACGTACGCATGTTCACATGGATCTTATCGTAGGATTGCCTCACGAGGATTTTAATCGATTTGGACAATCTTTTAACGATTTATTTAGCTTACAACCTCATGCATTACAAATAGGATTCTTAAAATTGCTAAAAGGATCTGGTGTACGACGGATGCGTGAATATAAATATGTGGCAGATCCATTGGCACCATATGAGGTTCTAAGCACGCATGTATTACCTTATGATGATGTACGATTCTTGAAATATTTTGAAGATGTATTTGAGCGTTTTTATAATAGTGAACGATTTAGAACAACATTTGGCTATATTGGACAACAATTGATTCACGGTGAAACGGATGCATTTACCTATTTTTGTGATATGACACGTGCATGGCTTAAGGAAGGTAATCATAAGGTTAATCTTAAGGATATAGACCAAATTGAATTCTTATATCGTTTCTTCCTTGCAAAAGGTGATACGATAGCTGCAGAGTTATTGCAATACGATACATTGGTAAGCTATCGTGGTAAGGTGCGCAGCGACGCAGTAGGATTGCCTAAACAAACAAAGGAATTGCTACAAGTAGGCGAAGCGTTTTGGCGCAATGAAGAGATTGCGTCTACATTTATTCCCAATTATACGTTTAAAGAATGGCGTAAAATTCGTCAGCAATATGTGGAAATGACCATGAGCCGTGAAACAGCAACTTATTTAGGAATTCAACATATACCAGAAGGGGCTTTCACAGTGATTATAGATGTGAATAAAGAGGTGACCCCATTCATTCGCCCTGAAAACATACAATGATATAGAGGAGTGTTATGTCAGATACAACGAGACCGAAACGGTACCGGATGGTGTCAAAATTTTATAAAGAAACATATGGTGAAAAGGTATATAAATTACCTGTTGCATTACCTTTAACCTGTCCTAATCGAGATGGATCAGCTGGTGTTGGAGGATGTACATTCTGTGGGGAAATCGGTGCTGGTTATGAAAATAGACCTGCATGGATGACGGTACGCATGCAATTAGAAGAAAATATTGCACACATCGGACCTAAATATAAGGCTAAAAAATTTATACCTTATTATCAAAACTTTAGTAATACCTATTTACCTCTTGAGGATTTTAAATCCTATATGGAACAAGGTTGTATTGATGAAGCCGTAGGGATTGCAATCGCTACGAGACCTGATTGTATTTCTAATGAGTATTTAGATGTATTACAGGACATACAACAACGATTTCATAAGGATATCTACATTGAATTAGGATTGCAAACCGTTAATTATCATACACTTGAGAAGATTAATCGAGGCCATGATTTAGCGCAATTTATCGATGCGGTTTTACGCATTAAGCGTTATGGATTTAATGTGACCACACATATGATTGTTAATTTGCCTTGGGATACGATGGAGGATACCATTGAAGGGGCCAAAATTTTATCATCCCTTGGCGTTGACCAAGTAAAGTTACATGCTCTATATATTGTGAAACATACATTGATGGCCAAATGGTATGAAGAAGGTCAAATCACCTTGATTAGCGCCGAGGAGTATGCGGAGCGTGTTGTTCAGTTTTTACGCCATCTCCATCCAGATATCGTGTTACAACGATTAGTGGGTCGTGCTCCAGAGGATAATACATTATTTACCAATTGGTCTATGGGCTGGTGGCGTGTACAGGATTTAATCGACGATATGATGGATGAACTAGATGCACATCAAGGCGATTTATGTGATTATTTAAATGGTAAAGCAGTACGTAAATTTATAGATGGGGGACAAGCATGAGCGAACGGGTATTTACCTTTCCTACCTATGACTTAGCACAATCTATACTAGGTCAACACAATAGATATTTACAAATGATGAATGAAGTCATTCCTGCGGATATTGTATCCCGTGGTGATACAGTTGTCATAAAAGGGGACGAGCTTCAAGTAGAGGCGTTGTATCGGACATTAGAGGAACTGGTATTCCTCTATAAAGAAGGCAGTACGATTACAGAATCTCAAGTTCGTATTGCGGCTAAGATGGTGATGAATGGCAAAGGGGATGCCCTTCATACCATGTTTGAGGATACCTTGTCCGTAACGATGCGTGGTAAAAGCATTACGCCAAAGACGGAAGGGCAAAAGCAATATGTAGACAGTATTCGTAAGAATACTATCACCTTTGGCATTGGACCTGCCGGTACAGGTAAAACGTTCTTGGCTGTTGCATTAGCCGCATTTTACTTGAAGAACCGCAATGTTGATAAGATTATTTTGACGCGACCTGCCGTAGAGGCTGGTGAACGACTAGGGTTCTTACCTGGCGAATTACAAGATAAGGTAGATCCATATTTGCGTCCGCTTTATGATGCGTTGCACGAAATGTTTGGTATTGAACAAGTACAACGCTTTATGGAACGGGGCACAATCGAGGTGGCACCATTAGCGTACATGCGCGGTCGTACATTAGAAAATGCCTTCGTCATCTTGGATGAAGCACAGAATACGACGGCAGAGCAAATGAAGATGTTCTTAACTCGTTTAGGTAATAACTCTAAAATGGTCGTCAATGGTGATAAAACACAAATTGACTTGCCTCCGCGTGTGACATCTGGTCTCTATGAAGCAGAAAAGGTTTTAAAACGCGTGTCTGGTATCCATATGGTGTATTTTACAGATCAAGATGTGGTGCGTCATGATTTGGTAGGTCGCATCGTTAAAGCCTATGATGCATACCATCAAAAGCTTTCAAAGGAAGAATAAGAATTATGCATATACAAATTAGTTATGATGATGGTATAGCCCGAGATACTAAGATTGAAGAGGTTATACAAAAGGTTTGCGATGAAGTGAGCCGCGTGTATGGACTTGAAGATGATGAGTTAAGCATTCTACTATGCGACAATAAGAAAATTCATGAACTAAATAAGGAATATCGCGGTATTGATAGACCAACAGATGTATTGTCCTTTGCCCTTAATGAAGGGGACGATTACGAAGGTAGTGAAGAGGAACATCACCTATTGGGGGATATGATACTCTCCTTGGAACGAGCTCATGAACAAGCTGTCGAGTACGGGCATAGTTTTGAACGGGAATTAGCCTATTTAACAACACATAGTTGTTTGCATATCTTAGGCTATGACCATATGACCGATGAAGATAAAAAAGAAATGCGCACAGAAGAAGAATTTGTGCTTTCTAATTTAGGGTATGTACGAGAGGATCAACCATATAATGAATAAAGCAGAACATTTTAAATCCGGCTTCGTAGCCGTTGTAGGGCGACCAAATGTAGGCAAGTCTACCATGATTAATGCCTTGATAGGCGACAAGATCGCCATTGTATCCGATAAGGCACAGACAACGCGTAACCGCATTATTTGTGTTTACACCGATGAAGAAAAACAAATCGTTTTCATGGATACACCAGGCGTACATAAGCCAAAACATAAATTAGGTGAATTCATGGTCGATGCAGCCATTGAATCGTTGAAGGAAACAGAGGCCGTTCTATTTGTTGTGGCAGGTAATGAAAAACGAGGTCCAGGAGATAATTTCATCATTGAACAATTAAAACGCGTGAAAGTACCGGTATTTCTCGTAGTCAATAAAATTGATACACTGCAAAAAGAACAGGTATTAGAAGCTATCGTATCCTATCAAGATGCGTATCCATTTGCTGGTGTCATTCCTATTTCGGCAAAGAATAAAGAAAATTTATCTGAACTTCTTAATGTGCTAGGTGAACATTTGCCAGAAGGTCCTCAATACTTCCCAGAAGATATGATTACGGACCAACCAGAACGATTGATTATTTCTGATATCGTTCGCGAAAAGATTTTGTTGTCTACCCGTGATGAAATTCCTCATGCCATCGCTGTAGATGTAGATGAAATGAAGACTCGTGATGATGGAACTACATATATTCGTGCTACCATCTATTGTGAACGAGATTCTCAAAAGGGAATCATCATTGGTAACAAAGGTGCGTTACTACGCAAGATTGGTGCAGAAGCGCGCATGGATATTCAAAAGTTATTGGCTACAAAAGTATATCTTGATTTATGGGTTAAGGTTAAAAAGGATTGGCGTAATAAATCGGGTATGCTTTCAGAATTGGGATATAAAAAATAGATTATTTAGATTGATTATACTTAGAAAGGATTGTTATGGACAGTATAGATGCCCTGTTACCGATTGGGTTCGGCATAGTATGTATTTTCTTAATTAACTTTTTGGTGGTAGCAAAATTCTCTTTTGCACGGTTGCGCAAGGAACACGTAGAAGATATGGAAATCCTACATGAAAAGGATCGCCAATTCTTGTTAAAGCTATACCAAAATCCTGAGTATTTCCTTAATACTACACAATTTCTAATACTCTTTTTCATTCTCACCTTAGCAGGTACTGGCACATATATCTTTAATAGTTTTGTGGTAGGTATCATGGACATTTTTAATATCCATGGTACATGGGTTCATCATATTTTAGACCTGATCTTGCTTATTATCATTAGTCTTATCGTCCTCATCTTTGGCGAAATTGTACCGAAAGCATTGGGTTTATCATTCCCTACAAAATATGTAAATATGCATAGTCGCATCGTCGTTGGCGTTGGTCGTATTGTATATCCTTTTGTCTGGTTAGCTAGCAAAATATCCAATTGCATCCTTAAATTTTACCAAACAAAATACTTAACTGAACTAGACCTTGTATATACGGAAGAGGAAATACGCATGATGATTTCTAGAAGTCATGAAGAAGGTCAGTTAAATCAGGTAGAATCTGAGTTGATAGACAATGTTTTCAACTTTGTGGAACGTATGGCAAAAGAGGTTATGGTGCCTCGCCAAGATGTGGATTGTATTTTTGTGGAAGATGGTTATGATGAAGCCATGAAGGTGATTCGTTCTACATCGCATACGAGATACCCATTGTGTGTGGAAGATAAGGATCATATTGTAGGCCTTGTACATATTAAGGATTTGATGGAACGTCAAAAGCAGGCTAGAAAAGATTTGCGTAACATCAAACGAGATATCTTGACGGTTCCTGAGGTTATGAAATTATCTACCTTATTGCAATACATGCGAACGCGTCGTATTTACCAAGCCGTTGTTGTCGATGAATACGGCGGTATGGTAGGCCTTGTGGGGTTAGAGGATATTATCGAAGAATTGGTAGGGGATATTCAAGACGAACATGAACCTCATTTGCCGGCTACGATGAGTTATTCTGATGGCTCCTTTGAGTTTGACGGCAAGGTTCTTGTCGATGAAGTGTCTGAAATGATGAATATTCACATTGAAGACTCCGATTCCGATACGATTGGTGGCTATATCTTCGGTCTATTAGGCCGTACTCCAATTGTGGGGGATACTGTTGATGCTTATGGTTATACATTTGAAGTAATTAAGATGCAAGGTTATCGTATTTCACGTTTGCGTGTAACACCTTTACCTGAGTCTGAAACTGTTACGGATGATGAACATGAACAAGATTAGTGGCGCTTTTAATACGCCGGCCATCGTGGTGAGCCGAAAAAAATACAAGCTCTATTCGGTGTTTACCTTTATCACACCGTCCTTAGGCATTATTAGGGCCTCTTTTCCGCATAAACGGTTACAAACATTGCGTAATGCATCATATTTACGCCCCTTCAGCGCTATGTATATCACAGTTGTGCAGGATGGTGATTTTGTGAAAGTTACACAAATCGATGGGTCCTATGTGGTGGAATCGCTAGATACCAACCTTGATAACATTGCCTATGCAGCTGTAGCCAGTGAACTGATACAAGAACTATTTGCATCGTATGATGTTGATCGTAATGTATTTAATGCTGTAGTCAATTATTCAAAATCGATACGTCAACGAAATGTACGATTAGGGACTATCATATTGGGATGGCAAATGCTGGCGTTAGCGGGGGTAATGCCACAACATGAGGCTTTTAATACCGGAGATGGAATTGATTTATTCTGGAACGAACTACGGATACATACGCATATGAATCCATCCCTTTCATTACGCAACGCAATGCCAAATATTTTGTCCTATCAATGGGGCGATACAGCACCTATTGAACTTCCTGGAACTGTATGGAAGGAATTAGAACGATTACTATTTTCTTATTGTGAACAGGAAATAGGTAAACAACTGCAAAGTGTAAAATTTCTGATGAGTTTATAATATATACTGATAAATTGTTAGGTATCGATTCATAAGACTCCTTATCAAAAATTTTTATAAATTTTAAACCACTTATCTCGAATAGGTTAGATAAACCTATTTAAGATAAGTGGTTTTCTTATATAGAAAAAATATAATGTATTACCTGAACATATATCTCATTTATGAGTTAGAAAATGGGAACAAAAAGTTTTATACTAAATACATTAATGGTTGTTCTCTATATGGTAGAGTGATATTAGAGCCTATAGTGATGGCTCTATTTTATTTTTTTATTTTGAAACTATAGATTATAGAAATTTATTAAAGGATTGTATGGAATGGAATTAATCGAGTATATAAAGACATTAGGTAATGTAGGTGTAGCTCTATCTGGTGGTGTAGATTCATCCTATTTAGCGTATGCTGTCAAACAATCTGGCATTCCATGCAAAGCATATACTGTTAAGTCTCAGTTTGTGCCACAGTTTGAATTAGATGATGCCAAGAAAATTGCAGAATATATCGGTATTCCCTTAGAAATCATAGATATTGATGTACTCGAACATGATGATGTAACGAGCAACCCAAGTGATCGATGCTATTACTGTAAACATCATGTATTCACAACGATAAGTGAACAGGTTAAACGCGATGGATTTTCCGTATTATGCGATGGAACCAATGCCAGTGATGAGGTAGATGATCGCCCTGGTATGAAAGCAATAGCTGAGCTATCTGTTAAGTCGCCACTAAGAGACTGTGGCTTAACAAAATCTATGATTCGCCAGTTGGCCAAACAGGCTAATTTATTTACCTGGGATAAACCATCCTATGCCTGTTTAGCTACGAGATTTCAAGCGGGGCAGCACATAACAGGTCTTGATTTAGAACATATTGAAAAAGCGGAAGGGTATTTATTTTCGTTAGGGCTATCAGATTTTAGAGTTCGTCTGATAGGGAATACTGCTAAAATTCAAGTCCCAGAGAATCAAATAGCTATTGTTATTAAGAATAGGATTGAGATTCTCATATTTTTTAAATCTATGTTTGATGATGTTGTATTAGATTTAGAGGTGCGTTCATGAGCGATGATATTAGATCTCTTCTAGAGCAAGTAAAAAATAGACAGGTAGATGTGGATGCAGCCTTATTAAAGCTAAAGATGAAACCAATAGAGGATTTAGGGTATGCCAACGTTGATTTACATCGTCAATTACGGCAAGGTGTGCCAGAGGTTATTTATGGTGCTGGTAAAACTAGTGAACAAATCGTGGGTATTATCTCCTCCATGCAGTCTAATGGGCAAGGTCATATATTGATTACACGCTTAGCACCTGATGTGGCTGCAGAGGTTCAAGAACACCATTCCTTGACCTATATCAAGGATGCTCATATCGGCTACGTTGGTGATATGCCTACGAAGAAAACCGAGTCCAGTATAGCTATTGTTACCGGCGGTACAAGTGATTATAAAGTGGCTGAAGAATGTGCAATTACAGCTGAATTTTATGGTAATACGGTCAATCGAATTTATGACGTAGGTGTGGCGGGTATTCATCGTTTGTTACAACATTTAGATACTATTATGTCTGCTAAGGTTATCGTTGTCATTGCCGGCATGGAAGGGGCTTTAGCAAGTGTTGTTGGTGGCCTGGTGGATGTACCTGTTATAGCCGTACCAACTAGTGTTGGTTATGGAACGGCATTTGGTGGTGTTACGGCGTTATTATCGATGCTCAATTCCTGCGCTAGCGGTGTTACGGTTGTCAACATAGACAATGGATTTGGTGCTGCTTATACAGCGAATATGATTAATCATATAGGTGAAAGTAAATGAAACGATTATTTTTAGATTGTCAAATGGGCATTGCAGGAGACATGCTGACCGCGACATTACTCGGTTTAGTAGATAACCCTGAAATATGGATAGAACGGCTTAATCAAATAGGGATACCTAATGTTACCTATACACTTATTCCGAAAGAAGATAAGGGCTTACAAGGTTATCGGGTAGCAGTTACCATTAATGGTATAGAAGAGTCTGAACATCATACAGGTAGTCCCCATGACCAACATAATACTGATCATCACCATCACGATGCTCATCAGGAACATGGTGAGACA
This sequence comes from Veillonella sp. T34266-5, assembly GCF_002959815.1. NCBI lineage: Bacteria > Bacillati > Bacillota > Negativicutes > Veillonellales > Veillonellaceae > Veillonella > Veillonella sp. T34266-5. The sequence continues at coordinate 93,835 of NZ_PPCZ01000013.1, read as the reverse complement.
GATACGCATGAAGAACATTCAGATTACCATATACATAGCGAACATCACGTGCATGGTCGAGGCTTACAAGGTGTAACGGATATAATTAATAGCTTATCTATTTCCGATACATGTAAACAGAATGCTATCAACGTATATAATCTGGTAGCTCAAGCGGAGGCTAAGGTTCATAAATCTACAGTGACACAAATTCATTTCCACGAGCTGGGCATGCTCGATGCTATTGCAGATATTGTAGCCGTTTGTGTACTCTTAGAGGCATTGAATTTTGATGAGATTATCATCTCTCCTATACATGTAGGAACAGGTACTGTTCACTGTGCTCATGGAGAACTACCTGTGCCAGCACCAGCAACGATGGAGTTATTAGCGGGTATTCCAATGTACGCAGATTATCAGATTAAGGGTGAGCTATGTACGCCTACAGGCGCAGCGTTAGGTAAGTATTTTGGTACAGCCTTTAGCCATATGCCTGTTATGACACCAACAAAGGTATCTTATGGATTTGGTATGAAACAATTTGAAAGACCGAATTGTATTCGCGCCTTTGTTGAAATAAACAATGATTTAGAAGACACAATCATTGAAATATCTTGTAATCTCGATGATATGACGCCAGAAGAAATCGGCTATGCAGTAGAACAGTTATTACTTTCACCAGCACTAGACGTGTTTACCACATCGATTATGATGAAAAAACAACGACCTGGTACGATGTTAACTGTTCTTTGTAAAGTAGACGATATCGATAATCTGCGTGATTTAATATTCAAGCATACTACGAGCCTTGGTATTCGATATCATCGCTGTAATCGATATATTTTGAACCGGTCTACAGGAGACATAGATTGGGAAGGCAATAGAATTGTTTTTAAAACGAGCAGTGGATTTGGTGTAAAGAGACATAAATATGAATATGATTCACTGGCTGCCATTGCTACGCAAAATAATATGAGTTTATTAGACCTTAAACGACAATTGCGTAAGAAGGAGGATTGATTTGTCGTAGCGGGTTATTTATAGTTTGTTAGTGTTAAGTTAAGGAGTGATTCCCATGAAAACATTTAATGTACCCTATGCAAAAGGATTTGTAGATATCAATATTCCTGATCAAAATATCGCAGGTGTATTAGAATCTAAAGCCCATTCCTATAAGGCTGAGCTTTCACAAGAGGCATTGGTAGAACATGCACTAGATAATCCTATCGGCAGCCAACGCTTGGAAGAATTGGTTAAGGGTAAATCCAACATGGTCATCATCACAAGTGACCATACGCGTCCAGTGCCTAGTAAAATTACGATGCCAATTCTACTTCGCCGTATTCGTGAAGCCAATCCATCCATCGATATTACTATTTTACTAGCTACTGGTTTCCATCGTCCTACTACACATGAAGAAATGGTAGATAAATTTGGTCCTGAAATCGTAGCCAATGAAAAGATTGTAAATCATATCTCTGGTGATGCTAGTCAAATGACTAAAATAGGCGTATTGCCATCCGGTGGGGATTGCATCATCAATAAACTAGCTGTAGAAACGGAGCTATTAATTTCTGAAGGTTTCATTGAACCACATTTCTTTGCTGGTTTCTCTGGCGGTAGAAAAAGCGTATTGCCAGGCATTGCTTCCGAAGTGACTGTAATGGCAAATCACTGTGCTGAATTTATCAATAGCCCATATGCTCGTACAGGTATTATCGAGAACAATCCAATTCATAAGGACATGGTATACGCTGGACGTACTGCGAAACTAGCATTTATTTTAAATGTTGTCATCGATGCGGAAAAACATATTATCAATGCCTTTGCTGGCGATATGGAACAAGCTCATGAAACTGGCTGTGCTTTTGTATCTGAACTAGCTAGTGTGAAAGCTGTACCAGCAGATATTGTAGTCACTACAAATGGTGGGTATCCATTAGACCAAAACGTATATCAAGCTGTAAAAGGCATGACCGCTGCCGAAGCATCTTGTAAAAAAGATGGTGTTATCATCATGATTGCCGCTTGTAATGATGGTCATGGTGGGGAATCTCTATACGAAAACCTTAAAAATGCCAAAACACCTCGTGAATTATTAGACCGTATTGCTAAGGTGCCTCGTAATGAAACAATTCCAGACCAATGGGAAATGCAAATCTTGGCTCGTATTCTAGATCAATTTACAGTTATTGTTGTAACAGATCAATGCGATCCTAAGATGCTTACAGATATGCATTTACAACATGCTAGCACATTTGATGAAGCATTGAACAAGGCTTTGGAATTAAAAGGAAAAGATGCAAGCATTACAGTTATTCCTGATGGTGTATCTGTTGTGGTGAAAGCGTAATTTACAATAACATATTGAACTCTTAGATCGTATCGCTAAGGGTGAATAAAATGAACCACCTATTAAAGATGACTGGTAATCTTTGGTAGGTGGTTTAAAATTTATTAATATTCTTATATAATGTGATATAAATATAAGATTAATAAATTACAAACTTTACTAGATTAAGAGAGAAGGGAATATGAGCTATATACAGGATGAGTATTATATTTTAAAGCAAAATTTGATAATGCTTAAGCATAATATTCGTTTAAATAAAATTGAATATACTATAGCTTTATTATTATTTATATTTTATACGTTATATATAATGGGCTATTTATTAGCAGTCTTTAGCGAAGGAATAATTAGATTAGAGTCTCACAGTTTTGATTTATTTATGCTAAGTGATTTAAGAATTACTGAACCTGTATATATTATATTAGCAATTTTACAGTTGCTTATTTGCGCTACAGGAATGTCAAGATTAATACAGTATCGTTTTAATGATAGTGATTTACATACAGGTGGAAAACTTGTTAGTTATTGCTTTGCTTTTGCTTTAATATTCTTTGGCGGTCTATATATTTATCGTGTTTTTAGTACAGGTTTAAATTCGGTTACATTTGAATTTTCTCTTTATTTTTGGATGTCAATACGAATTATGTTATTAGCTTTTTTGTTTATTTTACTCAACCATATTCCAAGAGATTTAAAATATGGTTTAGCTAGTTATGGTGCTTTAGTAGGCAATCATAAGATTATATATCACGATCTCATTGAATATAGGAAATTAGATGAATCAACTATTGAATATATTGGATTAAATGACATTCTTAAGGTGATGAAAAAAACATTTATTACCGATATGTTGAATATCAAAGGCAGGCAAAGTCGATCACATATTATATGGTGTAATATTATATTTATCATAACTGTTGCTCTGTTAAATCAAATTATAAGTACCATGATTCAAAGTCAATTTGTATCTCATATGTGGCACGATTATATAGCATATATTTTTTATTATTGGTTACTGTTGGCTAACATAGGTATGATTATTAGAAGATTACATGACTCTGGTGCAAGTGCGTTATGGCTATTGGGGTTATGGATACCATATGTAAACATATATGTTTTATATTTAATTCTTTTTAAGCCTTCTATTATAGGTATTGAGAATGTTTAAATTGCGATTTGAATGCATAAAGTATTGTTGATTAAAAATATAAAATAGAGTTGAATTGGAATCTTAGAAGTATCGATATAAAGATAGATTAGGTGTAGTCTGTAACAGTTAACTTAACTACGATTTTAGAGGGAACTATGAAGGAGAATATCGCTTTATTATTAGCTATTTTATATCTGATTTATAGATATAAGACTTATAGTAAGGTTAATAAAATAATAGAAGATAGAATAGAAAATGTTCATAAGCCATTTTTTAAACGAATACAGGATGTTTTGCAGTGCTCTAAAGAAGATGCGGAGAAGGTAGGTTTAGCATTAGATAAATATTTTGTACCTTTAGAAAGTGAATTCTATAAGATTGATGATAATACTTACTCATTTATTGATGCAGGAGGTCTTAAAGGGATATTCTCAATAGATCAAAACTATAATTTATTGACATTAGAGTATAATGGTGTAAATTTATTAGCTTTACATTAAAATAGTAATAAAAGTGTTTCTAAATAGACTGATATACTTAGTATTCAATCACATGAATTACTTATATATGGCAATTATGATTTCACTCTTATTTTATTTCTTTTAGTAAATTTATTTTTTTATATAAGGAAATTATTAAAATGGCTGTTATAAAAAAATTCTTTTTCTATGGATTTGCATTATTTGCATTAACATCCATTATATATGGAATGGCTTATGATTTTATGATTGGTGCTGAGATTCACTATGATTTTTATGGTGCAGGTTTTGTTGCTTGGCTAGTATTTTTTGGTATATTAAAAGAAATTTTGGGACTGTGAGAATTCTCTTAAATTTAATAAGTTATAATCTACTTAGTTGAAAATCAGATATGATGATTTAGGTGACTATGTATACTTGTTAGAATTCGGATTAATTTTTTAGTGTAAAAAGCGTCAGATAAAATAGATGATAAGTGAAGAGATACAACTTATAAAACAAAATATATATGATTTACTCCATAATACACGAATAAATAAGAAGGCCTACCTTATTATATTGATTGGTTTATTCTTTACTTATTTTGTTGGTAATGCAATTATAAACACTTTGTCTATCCAATTAATAGAGATGTATTATTTACGTTATATCTTTAAACTAATGGGTGTATGTTTAGTTATAGAGTTAAGCAGACGTAGATTACATGATTTTGGATTATCAGGAAAATGGCTATACTTATGGTTAATAATAAGTTGTAGTATATATGGATATTATATGTATGATCTATTTGTACTTGACGGTTTAAATATAGTGTTTTTTGAAGAAATCTTGCTAAGAGAAGTAGGTATTATATTTATACCAACAATGTTTTTATACTTACTCCCAAGTAATCATAGTAATAATCGATATGGGAATAGTAGTTTTCAATTGATTTCACCAACGAAATCTGTTGGTTATTTAAATAACAAGATAACTCTAGAGAATAAAAATGGATTATTAGAGTATATGAGGGATATTTATATACATCAGTCGTTTTGTCTTAAAGGCAGAGCTAAAAGAGTAGAGGCTTATTTGGGTATAGGATCATTTGGTATGATTATTAGCTTAATCGTAAATTTTATCTCAATACTTTTTATGATTAAAGATGAGACAGGAATAGAAATACTTACACCTATATCAATAGGTATATTTTATGTCTTATATTTTTATGCTATTCTATCAATTCTGACATTATGTATTCGTAGATTACATGATAGTTTATATAGTGGTCTCTGGGTCATATTATTATTGGTTCCGTATTTAAATATTTTTATTATATACAGAATATTTGTAAAAAGTAGTTGGGATATAAATAGTTTAAGGGATATAAGCTAATTGCTATTGCCCATTTGTATATGATATTTGTTGAAAGTAATGCATAATTGTAAATGATACTCTAAGAATGTACAAAAATGATGATATAAGAATGTACAATTTTGATTGTATCACCGATACTATAGTTGAGGTGATAACAACATGCAATACGTATACGGTATTAACAGTTCATTTACTATAACATCATTATCAGATTTACCAATGTTAAAAGACATTCTGGAGGCTTGCAACTTGAAACCTAATTATAGTTTACTAGGTCGTGAATTAGGCTATGATAGACGTACCATAAAATCTCATTATGAAAATGGAACGCCTGATCCACATCGTCATAAACCATCTATGATTGATCCATTTTATGACATAATACAGACTTTATTATCTGATGATACCCCCCAACAGTTTTATTACAAACGTGTTCTATGGCAATACTTGGTAGACAACCATGGACTCACAGCTGCTTACTCTACATTTCGTGGCTATATTTCAAAGATACCCGTGTTTCAATCCTATTTTGATAGAAAACATACATCGCCTAGTACGCAGCATACGATTCGCTTTGAAACTGCACCAGCTGAACAAGCGCAAGTAGATTGGAAAGAGAATATTAAATTCTTATTGCAAGATGGGACACACATAACTTTTAATATATTGCTGATGACGTTAGGCTATTCTCGATACAAATTAGCAAAGGTCACGTTCGATAGAACTACTGAAACATTACAAGATGCATTGGTAGAATTCTTTGAGCAATTACAAGGTGTTCCTCATGTACTAGTAACAGATAATATGAAGACTGTGATGGTACAACCGAGGCTAGCTGGAACTAAAGGGCAGCTTCATACTAGAGCAGAGCAATTTTCAAGTGACTTTGGCTTTACATTTAAACCTTGTATTGCGCGCCGTCCACAAACGAAAGGTAAAGTAGAAAGCCAAATGAAAATTCTAGATGAAATTCATGCGTACTAAGGAAAACTGACAATACAAGAAGTGGAAGAACAGGTTCAAAGAATTATTTTACGTAGTAATCTAGCGATTTCTCAAGCCACAAGACAAATACCGTCTGTACTACTTGCAAAAGAAAAGGAATCTCTTACCCCACTTCCAACAAAAGTGATAAGAGATTCCTACCGCATAGATCGCCCAAAAGCTAAGGTTTCAACTAGTAACCTCATTAGCTTTCGTGGTAGCCACTATTCTGTACCCCCAGGATATGTGGCCAAATCTATGACCTTAAAGACCATAGATAAGATGCTATACATATATGATAGCACAGAGGACATTAGTATGACTTTTATAATTAAAGAAATTGGATAATCATATATGAATGTAAAAATAGTTAAGTTATTAAATTTAATAAGGTTTAGAATAATTGGAACAATTTTTTTAGCAATTACTATAACAGGTAATGCCATTGAGGCGACTGCACCGAATGTAGACTATAGGTTTATTATCCCTATATTAGTTATGGGTGGAGTGCTATTAACACCATTAATTCGTGGCCGTCGTATTGTTGGACGGATATATAGAAGAGGGATAAATCAGTATAATTCGAGATTAATTGTATGTATATTATTTATTTTAGGATTTCACAAAAAATTAGTTGGTATACCTATAGCGAAAAAGAGTATTTATGGTTGGTTATTTTTGGGATTTTGGGTTATAAGTTCTATTATTACTTTTATATAGATGTATTCAAATAATGTTCGTATATGGATGTTATCCATTTCTATGATCCTAGCTATTTATAAAACACTAAGGTCATTATATAGTTAGGGTTTTGTCCATTTATTTGAATAAAACATTCTATATTTTAATATGATTTAACATGACTGTTATTTTATATAAGAGTTATTTGAAGCTAGTTAGGAGATAAGTCTGCTAAATGATAAATAAGTTTGATTATACTTTTGGAGTAGTATTATTTATTTTGGTTTGGGATCTTCGTGCGTATTATAAAAATGTATTACAACAGAATTTAACTCGTAAGCAGCAAGAATGGGTAAATAATATGCGATACCCACATTTATATAAATTTACAAATTTAGTAAGCATAGTTGCTGGAATTGGTTTTTTAATATTCTATATATTCTTTAATTTTGGATATGCTTATTTTTATCCATTAGGTGCAGTCTTAGTACTTCATTTTTTTAAAGATTTCATCAGAAATATACAAAAAAAGGAATCTAGTACATATAAAGATGGACGTAATGAAAATTATATATACATAATTGGAATCGTGTTTATCTTATGGATTATATTTCACTAATTTAATAATGCTATTAAAATACACTTTTATTTTATGGACGTAATATCTCCTTAATAAGAAGACGAATGGAAAAGCAAATAGCAACTATATTTTCTCTCTTAAGTTTTAACTATCTTATGTTTAAATATTAGGGTACTCGGAAGGTTACACTTTTAACAGTGATTGGAAACTATTTCCTTATATGTATTTTTATAAAATCATATATTGGTTTACCTGAATTTATTGAGAACATTAATGTGATTTTTATATTCGGAATATGTTTTTTAGGTGCTTATAATTTATGGCGTAAAAGTAAAGCAGGAACACTAACTGAGTATGAAAAAAGAGGATGGTTTTTGATGTGTATTTTTTCATCATTATTCATCTTAGCTGTATTAGTAGTAGCTTTAATTTTTATATTTATGGAGTATATTTATGGGATATATATCTAGAACTAGGTTTATTGCTTTTAATAGCTCTTGGTTAAACAATTATATTGTTCTGAGAGATTGACATTCATCCCTCTGTATTGCTACAATATTGTGTATAATATATGCGATGAAGCAGAGTAGTAAACCTCTCAAGCGAGTGAGGACGGTGTAAGCTCACATTTGGTTGAAGGCGCTGTAGAGCATTGGCAGGAACGCAGGTATCTGTTAGTAAAGGCCAACATAGAAAAAAGAGGGCGCAAGCCAAATAGGGTGGAACCGCGGGTATACTCGTCCCTGTAACGTTTTTCGTTACAGGGACTTTTTTGTTTGTAACGAAATGGTTGATTTTATGTCGGTTGTGTAAAGTGGAGGCAGCAATGACATTTCAAGAGATTATACTAAATCTACAAAAGTTTTGGAGTGAACAAGGTTGTATCGTTCAAAATCCATATGACATCGAAAAGGGTGCAGGTACAATGAACCCTGCTACATTCTTGCATGCTATTGGTCCTGAACCATGGGCTGTATGTTATGTAGAGCCTTCTCGTCGTCCAGCAGACGGTCGTTATGGTGATAATCCTAACCGTTTGTTCCAACATCATCAATTCCAAGTTATCGTGAAACCATCTCCAGATAATATACAAGAATTGTACTTACAATCCTTGGCAACACTTGGTATTCACGCTGAAGATCACGATATCCGTTTTGTAGAGGATAACTGGGAATCTCCAACATTAGGCGCTTGGGGTCTTGGTTGGGAAGTATGGCTCGACGGTATGGAAGTAACGCAGTTCACATATTTCCAACAAGTTGGTTCCATCGACTGTAAACCAGTTTCCGTAGAAATTACATACGGTTTAGAACGTTTGGCTATGTACATTCAAGGCGTAGAAAACGTATATGACCTTAAATGGAATGAACATGTTACATACGGTGACGTTTGGCATGCCAACGAAGTTGAACAATCCGTTTATAACTTTGAATTAGCTGATACAGATATGCTTTTCAAATTATTTGATATGTACGAAGCAGAAGCAAAACGCGTTTGTGGCGCAGGTTATGTATTACCAGCTTATGATTATGTATTGAAATGTTCCCACACATTCAACTTGCTTGATTCCCGTGGCGCTATATCCATCAGCGAACGTACTGCTTTCATCGGACGCGTACGTGCACTAGCTCGTATTTGTGCACAACAATACCTCGCTAAACGCGAAGAATTAGGTTTTCCACTTTTGAAAGGAGATAAATAAGATGGCAAAGGATTTATTATTTGAAATCGGTGCAGAAGAAATTCCTGCCGGCTTTATGCCAAATATCTTAGGTCAATTGAAAACATTGGCTGAAACAAAATTAAATGATGCCCATCTTCCTTTTGAAAGCATCGCAACATACGGCACACCACGTCGTTTGGCTCTTATCGTGAAAGGTCTTGCTGACACATCTGCTGAAATTAGCGAACGTCACAAAGGTCCTTCCACATCTATCGCCTATGATGCTGATGGCAATCCTACAAAAGCAGCTATCGGCTTTGCTCGTGGTAAAGGTCTTGATGTAGCTGATCTCGTTGTAGAAGATGGCTATATTTACGCTGAAACTAAGACGGCAGGCGTACCTGCAAAAGATATTGTCACAGACATGTTGCCACAATTGATTACAGGCCTTAATTTCCCTAAATCTATGCATTGGGGCAATTTAGATGCTAAGTTCGTACGTCCTGTACGTTGGCTTGTAGCATTACTTGATGAAGAAGTAATTCCTGTAGAATTTGCTACTGTAAAATCTGGTAATGTAACACGTGGTCATCGTTTCTTAGGTGCTGATGAAATCACTATCAACAATGCAGCATCCTATGTAGACACATTAAAAGAAAACTTTGTTATGGTTGATCAAGACGCGCGTCGTGAATTGATCTCTAAACAATTACATGATATTGCAGCTTCTAAAAATGCATCTATCGTTTGGGATGATGATTTGTTAGAAGAAATTAACTATCTTGTTGAATGGCCTACAGCATTGTGTGGTGGCTTTGAAGAGTCCTACTTGGCACTTCCAGATGCAGCCATCATTACACCAATGAAAGATCATCAACGTTATTTCCCATTAGTTGACCAAGATGGTAAATTATTGCCAATGTTCTTAACAGTTCGCAACGGCTCCGACCATTCCATTGAAGTAGTTCAAGCTGGTAATGAACGTGTATTGCGCGCACGTCTTGATGATGCTAAATTCTTCTTTAACGAAGACCGCAAGAAACCTCTTATCGACCGTCAAGATGGTTTGACAAAAATCGTGTTCCAAGAAGGTCTTGGCAACTTGGCTGACAAAACTGAACGTTTGTTAACATTAGGCCGTGTGTTCAGTGAAGAATGTGAATTACACGAAGATGCGCGCGTCGTATTAGAACGTGCTACTGAACTTGCCAAAACAGACCTTACAACAGGTATGGTTACAGAATTTACCGAATTACAAGGTGTAATGGGTAAAGAATATGCGTTACTTGACGGTGAATCCCCAGAAGTAGGGGAAGCTATTTTTGAGCAATATTTACCTCGTTTTGCAGGCGATGTATTGCCTCAAACAGAAGCTGGTAAAGTGTTGTCCATTATCGACAAAATTGATAACATCGTTGCAACATTTAGCCGTGGTTTGATTCCTACAGGCTCTCAAGATCCATATGCATTGCGCCGTCAAACAATTGGTATCTTGAACATCTTACTCAATAGCGAATGGAATATTTCCTTGCGCCCAATCATCGTGGAATCTATGAATCTTCTTAATGTACCTGCAGATAAACAAGATGAATTGCTTGGCCAAGTAGAAGAATTCATTACATTGCGTTTGAAAAATATCTTCCTTGATCGTGAAGTGCCTCATCACGTAATCGACTTGTTGTTATCTAACAATGAATTGTCCGTTGCCGATGCTGAAGGTCTTGTGAAAGCTCTCTTGACTAATCGCATTGATGAAAATGTTGAATTAGTACAAGCTTTCACACGTATGTATAATCTTGTGAAAGATGTAACATATACCGGTGTTGATGAAAGCCTATTGAAAGAAGATGCAGAACGTGCCTTGTATGAAATGGCTACGAAAGCATCTGAAGTAAGTATCGATGCATGGGATAAAAATGACTATGACGCTGTTGTGGCAGTACCTGCTACATTGGTGCCTGCCATCAACAAATTCTTTGAAGATGTTATGGTTATGGACAAAGACGAAGCTATTAAAGCTAATCGTTTACAACTTGTTCGTTTAGCATATAGCGTAATGGCTATTATCGGCGATATTAGTGCATTAAAATAACATATATTTTATATAGTTAGGAAATTACATTTGTCTTAACTATGTGAAACTGAGGAAAGGCAACTGTGGTTGCCTTTTCTTTATGCAGGAATTTTGGCATCTATGTCGAATACATAAAGTATACAAAGTTGTAAGGAGATGTCATTATGATTACAAATGTTGAATTATTCAATGCCCTCCGTAATGTGACGGCTAAGCGTGAAGGTTCACGTTATAGAATACTCATGGAATTATATACAATTGGTAAGGGAACGAGCCAACGTGTATTAGTGGATAGTTTACAGATTCGTCCAGCTACCGTATCAGAGCAACTGGATGTACTCATACAATTGGGGTTTGTAGAAAAGACCATCGATACGATGGATAAAAGGACAACTGTTGTAACACTAACCGATGCAGGGAAAGAAGAAGCACATAGTTTAGTTGAACATAGGGAACAGCAGTTAGCTCATCGGTTTAGACGCTTATCATCAGAGGATCGCCAAGATCTGTATGACCTATTAGGCCGTATTGATTAAGGTATTTATTTGTATATAGTTGCGGTCAAATGGGTATATAAATCTATACAAGATATAGTGTGTAACCTCTTGCATTGTACATTGACTTGTGATAATATATTACTGTTAATTTGAGACAGTCCGCTGCCTATAAGGTGTAGGTATTGAATGTCTGCAAACAGGAGGAAACAATGAACATTATTAACGTACTCGAACAAGAACAACTTCGTACAGACATCCCTACTTTCCGTGCTGGTGATACAGTACGCGTACACGTAAAAGTAGTGGAAGGTAGCCGTGAACGTATCCAAGTATTCGAAGGCTTGGTAATTAAACGTCAAAACGGTGGCGTACGTGAAACTTTCACAGTTCGTCGTATTGCATCCGGTGTAGGTGTAGAACGTACATTCCCACTTCACAGCCCACGCTTAGCTAAAATCGAAGTTATGCGCCGTGGTGTTGTTCGTCGTGCTAAATTGTACTACTTACGTAACCTTACTGGTAAAGCTGCTCGTATTCGCGAAAAACGCTAATGTTCTTAAAAGGCTGCCGTTGGCAGCCTTTTATTTTTGCTAAAATATAGAAATAAATACATTCATACAAGATATATAGAAAGGAGACATTATGGCAGATTCACCTATCGTACATTGGTTCCCTGGGCATATGGCGAAAGCGACGCGCATGATAACGGAGTACATCAAAAAGGTAGATGTTGTTATCGAGTTATTAGACGCGCGTATTCCTCGTTCTAGTGCGAACCCAGTCATCCTAGAGTTAGTTGGTCAAAAACCGCATATTGTACTGTTAAATAAGGTAGATTTAGCAGATCCAAAAGCAACGAAGGAATGGACAGAATTCTTTATGCAACAAGGCATTACTGTATTAGCCATCGATTCCAAGTCTGGTAAGGGTAATAAGAAATTAGTATCTACTGTAGAACGTCTCAGTAAACCTATCATTGATCGTTGGGTAGCAAAGGGGATACGCAGTCGTTCTATACGTACCATTATCTTAGGCATTCCCAATGTAGGAAAATCTACATTGATTAATTCCTTGGCTGGTTCTGCAGCAACCCGTACGGCTAACAAGGCAGGTCACACGCGTGGTCAGCAATGGGTTAAAATTGGTAAGAATATGGAATTGCTCGATACGCCAGGCGTATTATGGCCTAAATTAGAAGACCAACGGGCTGCTGCACGTCTTGCTATGACAGGTGCCATTTCTGATGATGTATATGACTTAGAGCACGTAATTAAGCAATTGTTAAACCATCTATTGACGAATACACCTAATATCTTGATTGAACGCTACAAATTAAAAGAAGAAGAGATGGCCGATGTGGATACAATTCTTGAAAGCATTGGTCGTCGTCGAGGCTGTCTTGTAAGCGGTGGTGTTGTTGACCTTGATAAGGCGCGCCGCATTATTTTGCAAGACTATCGCAATACAAAGCTTGGTACAATTACACTAGACCAAGTTGATGAAGAACCGTATTATCCAGAAGATGGTGAGGAAACATATCATGGATAAGGATATCTTCGCTAAGTTAAAGGTAGCTGATATTAAGGCCCTTTTTGAAACGAAACAAGCTTTGGAAATTTTACCATTAGCACAAGAAGATACTCGTACTTCCGTTCAAAAATTGGCAGCCTCTTATATTAAACGTCAAGAAAAAGAGCTAAAAGAACAACAACGCTTGATGAGCATGTACGACTATGAAGGCATGTTCTATGATGAAGGGCTATATCATGTGGCTGGCGTCGATGAGGTAGGGCGCGGTCCTATTGCAGGCCCTGTTACCGTAGCTGCAGTCATTTTACCTCCTATGACATTAATTCCAGGCCTTAATGATTCTAAAAAGCTAACCGAAGAGAAACGTGAAGCATTCTATGATATCATTATGGATGAAGCTGTAGCGGTCAGCTGTATCTCCTATGGTCCAGAAAAAATTGATGAGCTCAATATTTATGAGGCCACACGTCAAGCGATGTATGAGGCCATTCGCACTCTTGATGTACCTGCAGAGGCTGTTGTAGCGGATGCCATGAAATTACCTGATTTAACAATTCCTGTTGAATCCATCATAAAGGGCGATAGTAAAAGTGCTAATATTGCAGCGGCATCTATCATTGCAAAGGTTACGCGGGATCGATATATGAAGAGCCTCGATGAAGAGTATCCTGGTTATGGTTTTGGCATCCATAAGGGATATTATACAGAACTCCACAAAGAGGCTGTTGAGCAGCAAGGTGTGACACCATTGCATAGAAAGAGTTTTGAACCGATTAAGTCAATTGTTGGATGGCATCGAGAAGAAAAATAAATATATAGATTACTCTATTGTGAAATAAAAATGAAAAATCTATAGAAAAGAGGTTCCTATTGGTCACCTAGGTGACTATTAGGAACCTCTTTTCTATTTACATTCATGGTCAGACCGTCATATTTTGTATATATAAGTATTCGAAAGCATCTATATACATAAGGAGGTAATCATGAATACGATGAATTGTGAACAAAATTGTAACCTATTAGATGCAAAAGCTCTTGGTAATTGGGGAGAAGATATTGCTCGACAGTATATTGAGCAACAAGGATTGAAAATTGTAACGACAAATTACAAAACAAAGGTAGGTGAAATCGATATTATCGCCAAAAATGGGCTGACCTATCATTTTATTGAAATCAAGGCGCGTCGTGGTGTCACCCATGGATTGCCACGTGAGGCAGTTTCAAAACGTAAACAAAAGCATATTAAGCAGGCAGCTATGTATTTTATACGGGATTTGCGGGCTCAGAACCGTAAATGGAAGGAACTATCCTTTGATGTAGTTGAGGTATATGTACATGAGGATTTTAAGGCTACTGTACACTATATGCCTCAGTGTTTCATGTAGGAGGTCCATTATGTATGCAAAGGTCTATGGTGCTACCATAGATGGTTTAGATGGCGTCGTCGTAACAGTAGAGGTGGACATATCTCAAGGGCTACCTGTCTTTGATATTGTGGAACTCCCAAATCAAGCTGTAAAAGAATCAAGAGAACGCGTACGGGCAGCCATTAAAAATAGTGGATTTGATTTTCCTATGCGTCGTATTGTTGTTAATCTAGGGCCTGCAGAGGTCAGAAAAAGTAGTTCCGGATTAGATTTGCCCATAGCCATAGGTGTATTAGCCGCATCAGGTCAAATTAGGCTACGCAAACCTAAATTAACAAAATTATTACAATCAACCCTGTTTATAGGCGAATTATCCTTAGATGGCAGTCTAAAAAAGACACAAGGCATTCTTAGTATGGCTATGAAAGCACTTGATAACAAGATTCTTAGGATCTTTACAAGTTTTGATAATGTATCATTGCTGCACAATATAGAAGCAATTACATCCTATGGTGCACATACATTGGCGGATATTGTGAAACTTGTAATGCGACCGGATGAATATCGTGTAGACACTGTTGATGACGATTGTAATGACGCGGTCAACAGCCTCATTGATTACAAGGATGTACAAGGCCAAGAACTAGGAAAACGAGCCATGGTTATTGCTGCTGCTGGTGTTCACCATGTGATGATGATAGGTCCGCCTGGATCCGGTAAAACTATGTTGGCAGAACGATTACCAACTATTTTACCTCCCCTAAGTTGGGAGGAGCGGCTAGAAACAACACGCATTCATGATGTAGCAGGGTTGCTCGAAAAGAATACGCTGATTGCTAAACGGCCTTTTAGATGTCCTCACCATACAGCAACCTTGGCGAGCATCATAGGGGGCGGTAGTAATGCAAAACCGGGAGAAATAACATTAGCCCATAAAGGGGTGCTATTTATTGATGAAGCACCAGAATTTCCGCGCTATGTATTAGATGCGTTACGGCAACCATTAGAATCTCATATGATTACTGTGAATCGGTTACAAAATAGTTATGACTATCCAGCAGATTTTATATGTATACTCGCCGCTAATCCATGTCCTTGTGGATATTATGGGGACCCTCATAAGGAGTGTGTTTGTAGCTCTACAGAATTAGAAAGATATCAGCATAAAATATCTGGACCTATATTGGACCGCATAGATCTATTCATCCTTGTAGAGAGACCTAGTTTTAATGACATGTTATGTATGGATTCTGATTCTATGAGCAGTGCAGATATGAAACAACTCGTGGAGCAAGGGCGCCAGATGCAATTAGAACGTTTCCACGACCAACCATTTAAGTCAAATGGTGCCTTGCCACATGGCGCTATTCGTGAACTGTGTAATATACGCGATGATTGCTGGGGCTTGTTAGGAGACGTATATGAACGATTTCATTTTACAGGGCGTAGCTTTGATCGATTGCTGAAGGTGAGTCGAACCATTGCAGATTTAGATGGGTCTTTATATATAGAAAACGAACATATTTCAGAAGCGATGATGTATCGGCACATTCCATATCATGTGTCGAGGATAGGAGTTCATGATGGAGCAACAGTATGAAAGTAATTTTTACATTGCCGCCATGCAGAGTATTTCTTCACTAGGAGCGGCTACGATACGTGATTTAGTCGAAAAGTTTGGAAATCCTTATGAGGCATGGTGTGCTTTACAAAATCGTAAGAACCTAACGACAATACTAGGCATTCCGTCCACAAAATATAGGCAAATCGAGAAAGAGGCGACCGACGAACGATTACGGGCTATCTATAAGGCTCTTAAGAATTGGCATATAGAATATATTACGTACCTTGACGTATTATTCCCTGGGCATTTGCAAGAGATATACAATCCGCCAGCCGTCATATTTGTGAGAGGAAATGTATCTTTGTTAGATGATGAAACGATGAAAATTGCCATGGTAGGAGCTCGAAAATGTTCCGATTATGGTCGTAATGTGGCACTTCGGATAGGTAAGGAACTAGCTGCGTATAATGTAGCCATAGTCAGCGGTGGTGCGAGGGGGATAGATAGTCATAGCCATGAAGGTGCTTTAGCGGCAAAGGGACAAGTGATCGTTGTTATGGGATGCGGTTTAGATATTGTATATCCGCCGGAGAATAAACGGTTATTTGATGCCGTTCTTAAGAACAATGGTTTATTAGTATCAGAATATCCTCCCGGTACACCGCCGTCAGGTGTCCATTTTCCCGCAAGGAATCGCATTATTAGTGGGCTTTCACAAATCATCATCGTAGTAGAGGCCAAGGCGAGCAGTGGATCGTTGATAACGGCTGATATGGCCGCCAATGAAGGCCGTGAAATCTATGTGGTGCCTGGCAGTATTTTAAGCAATGTAGCGGAGGGCAATCACTGGCTTATGCGCCAAGGGGCTAATATATTAACGAAAGCACAAGATATAATCGAGGATTATGAGTTAAAGCCCCGTGTAGTTGATACGCAAGGGTCCGATGTGTTAAGCTTTAAGGTGGAATGGGAGGTCGTGTTGAGTACAATTCCTACCGATCAATGTATTAGTGTAGGCGAATTAATCAAGAAAACACACATTCCATTACAACGATTACAAAGTATTTTATTAGACCTTGAAATGAAACATATGATTGAGAAGGTTCATTCTAAGGGCTATATTAACATAATCGGGAGTGATGCACTTGTCCATTAAACGATCTATCGTTATTGGGGAACCGAAAGAACCAAAACAAGAAACAAAAAAGAAAAAGACTACGATCAATAAAAAGGTAGCAAAAGAAGCGTTGACACCAGTTGGTATTGTACGCGACAAATCGATTGTTGCTACATCGATGCCACCAGAGCAACGAAAACCTCGCGTATATAATCCGGATGGTAAAATCCTTGTCATTGTGGAATCACCGGCTAAATCTAAGACTATCGAGAAATTTTTAGGCCCTAATTATATTGTGAAAGCCAGTATGGGCCATCTTCGAGATTTGCCTAAATCTCAAATGGGTATCGACATTGATCATGACTTTACCCCACGATATAGTAATCTGGTAGCACGTAAAAAGGTGATTGACGATTTGGTGGCCCATGCCGATGAAAGTAGCGCCGTATTGCTCGCAACTGACCCGGACCGCGAAGGGGAAGCTATTTCCTGGCATTTAGCATATATTCTAAACGTAGATATCACATCTAATTGTCGTATTACTTTTAATGAAATTACGAAAACTGCTGTTGCAGAGGCCTTAGAGCATCCACGTACTGTGGATATGAACATGGTTGACGCACAGCAAGCACGTCGTGTACTAGACCGCATTGTAGGGTATAAATTAAGCCCTCTATTATGGAAAAAGGTTTGCAAAGGTTTGAGCGCTGGTCGTGTTCAATCCGTAGCTGTACGTCTCATTTGTGAACGAGAACGTGAAATACAAGCTTTTGTGCCTCAAGAATATTGGTCTATTGAAGGACAATTTAAGACGAAAACTAATGAAGAGTTTGCCGCTGAACTAACTCATGTAAAGGGCGACAAACTAGATATTACATGTGAAACAGATGCAGTAGCAATCCAAAAGGCTATTGCGGACCATACGGCTACTGTTACATCTGTTAAGAAAAGTAAACGAAGTCGTAAACCAGCTCCGCCTTTCACCACATCTACATTGCAACAAGATGGTGTTCGTAAGCTTAATTTTGGGGCTAAACGGACCATGATGATTGCTCAACATTTATATGAAGGTTTAGAAATCGGTTCTTATGGTCACGTAGGTTTAATTACCTATATGCGTACAGACTCTACACGTATATCCAAAGATATGCAAGAACAGGCAAGAGACTATATTAAGAGAACCTATGGCGATGACTATTGCCCTGCTAAACCGAATGTATATGGTAAGAAGGAATCAGCTCAAGATGCGCATGAAGCCATTCGTCCTACATCTCTTGAATTGACACCTAAAATGGTAGAACCATTTGTAAATCGCGATGAACTAAAGTTATATACACTGATTTGGAATCGTTTTATGGCTAGCCAAATGGCACCACAACAAAATGAGTCCACTACCATTGAACTAGATATTGATGATACTTATACATTTAAGGCAACTGGTTCTCGTGTGTTATTCCCTGGATTTAGTGCAGTCTATGAAGATAGTAAGAAAGAAGATACGCCACAATTACCAGCGTTGAAGAAATCTGATGTGGTGGAAACTGTACTTATCGACCCAGAACAACATTTTACGCAACCGCCTGCTAGATATTCTGAAGCAAGCCTTATCAAAACATTGGAAGAATTAGGCATTGGTCGCCCAAGTACATATGCGCCAATTATAGATACTATCGTTAGCCGTAACTATGTAGAAACAAATAATAAACAATTCATACCTACAGAACTAGGCTTTGTAGTAGTAGACTTTTTAGTGGACTATTTTGAAAAAATTATCAACACTGGGTTTACTGCAGAACTTGAAGAGGAGCTCGATGCCATCGCTAATGGTAAGGATACGTATGTGAAGGTATTGACTGATTTTTACAATATATTTAAGCAAGAATTGGATGATGCTAGCGATGTAGACAAAATTCAAATCGCATCCATGGAAAGTGATGAAACCTGTGAGCTTTGTGGTCATCCTATGGTCTATAAATTCGGTCGCTATGGTAAATTCTTAGCATGTTCTAACTTTCCAGAATGCAAGAACACTAAACCGATTACGGTTGGTACCGGTGTTGCTTGTCCTAAATGCGGTGAAGGGGAAATCGTAGAACGGAAATCTAAGCGTGGTCGTATTTTCTATGGTTGTAATCGTTATCCACAATGCGATTTTACGTTATGGGATAAGCCTACTCATGAGTTCTGCGATACATGTGGCAGCATTATCGTTGAAAAATCATATAAAAATGGTACGACGAAAAAATTCTGCTCCAATGAAACATGTCCAACTAGACCACCTAAGAAAACGAGAAAGAAAAAGTCTGATGATTCAGTAAAGAAAGAAGAGGATACAAAGAGTGAGTGAAAATAGAGTTACTATTATAGGGGCTGGCTTAGCTGGTTCTGAAGCAGCGTGGCAACTTGCCAATCGTGGTGTTGCTGTCGATTTATATGAAATGCGCCCTGTAAAGAGTTCTCCGGCTCATCAAACGGATCAATTTGCTGAACTAGTTTGTAGCAATTCCTTGCGCGCTGGTAATATAGAGAATGCTGTTGGCTTGTTAAAGGAAGAAATGCGACGCTTAGGCTCGTTAATTATGGAATGTGCAGATGCAACAGCTGTACCTGCTGGTGGTGCTTTAGCGGTTAATCGTCATTTATTTAGTGCTATGGTAACGGATAAGGTAAAAAGTCATCCTAATATTACGGTACACCATGAAGAGGTAACATCTATCCCTACGGAAGGAACGGTTATCTTTGCATCTGGTCCATTAACATCTGAAGCACTAGGTGATGCCATTAGAGAATTAACCGGTAATACAGGATTTTATTTCTATGATGCAGCGGCTCCGATTGTGACCGCAGAGTCGCTTAACTATGATAAGGTGTTTGCTGCGTCTCGCTACGATAAAGGCGATGCGGACTATCTTAATTGCCCTATGAATGAAGAAGAGTATAAACACTTCTGGCACGAATTGACCCATGCTGAGGCTGTGCAGCCTAAGGGTTTTGAAAAGGAAATCTATTTTGAAGGTTGTATGCCTGTGGAAATCATGGCATCTCGTGGAGAGGATACATTGCGCTATGGTCCATTGAAACCAGTAGGCTTAGTGGATAAGCGTACCAATGAAGAATCCTATGCGGTAGTGCAATTGCGTAAGGAAAATAAAGAGGGCACTATGTTTAACCTCGTAGGGTTCCAAACTCATTTAAAATGGGGCGAACAAAAACGCGTATTTGGCTTAATCCCTGGCCTTGAAAATGCAGAATTTATTCGGTATGGTGTGATGCATCGTAATACGTATATCAATTCTCCAGAATTGCTCAATCATGCATTCCAATTACAGTCTGATCATCGATTATTCTTTGCTGGTCAAATGACAGGTGTAGAAGGGTATCTTGAATCAGCCGCATCAGGGCTCATGGTAGGGTTACAGGTAAAACGATACCTTGATGATAATGCATTTATCAACTTCCCTAAAACGACGGCTATCGGATCATTGAGCCACTATATATCTTCCTATGAAGGATCTAATTTCCAACCTATGAATGTTAATTTTGGTATTATGGAATCATGGCCTCAACGGATTCGTAAGAAAAAAGAGAAAAATGCTCTCATTGCCAATCGTGCATTAGAAGAACTTGACGCATTAAAGGCACAAGAACAACTGTAAATGATGCTTGTTGCTCATAGTTTATCGTTAGAATAATTGAATAGATATTAAAAATCCTTCATTCATGGATGTTGTGTATCCGTGAATGAAGGATTTTATTATTTACGTTTCTTTTGTTTTTGTGGTGCTTCTGGTACTGTTTCAGCCACATCTTGTTGCTTTTTATCTAGATAACCAAAGTAGATAAATAAACAGATGCCTACAATCATAACAATGAGGCTCGTCATCTGTGCTGATTTAAGTCCCATTGTGAGGTTTACATAATCACCGCGTAAGAATTCTAAGCAGAATCGCGCTGCGGAATACAAGATAGCGTATAGAACGAACACTTGGCCTTTAGCATGTTTAAATGAGCTAAAGAGTAGTAAAATCACGAAGATTAGAATATCGATTTGGCCTTCCCAAATTTCAGCTGGCCATAATGGCTGATTACCATAGGTGCGGTATGCAAGGGTGCTTTCAGGATAGAGAATACCAAAATTTCCACCCGTAGGATGACCAAAGGCATCGCCGTTAAACAGATTAGCCATACGCCCAACCGATTGAGCTAAAATGAGGGCTGGCGCAAAAATATCGGCAAAGGCCCAGAAATCGATATTATATTTTCTTAGATACCAATAACCGGTTAATGTACCGAGTACGACGCCTCCTTGAATGGCCATGCCTCCTTGCCATACGAAAGGGATTTCAAGGAGATGATTGCCATAGTAATGCCAGTCGAAGAAAAATACATCCCATAAGCGGGCGCCGATAAGACCTGCTATAGCGACTGTAATGGAGAAATCAACAATGTGCTCGTGCCATCCACGACCGTCTTTTTTGAGTAAGAAATAGGCTACAGAGGCACCGCTAATGATGGCTAGTGCTAACATGACACCGTAGGCCCTAATCGGGAAATCGCCTATGAAAAATAGATATTGATGCATATGAACTCCTTTATGAATAAATGTTCATGCTTTTATAAGCATAGAAATTATAAGTGTCGATATATGTATGATATAATATAGGAATTGTTATGTAAACAAAAGCTAGTCAGCATAAATTATAGGAGACATACATGTTACGTAAATTTGCTATGGTCACTACCTTGGCAGCCGCTGTATTATCTAGTATTTCTGGTAATACTGTACAGGCTGAAGTGTTGGTGCCATTACAACAATATTTAAATACGACTAACCGTAATTATGAGGCCAATCAATATAAGACATCTTATACAATCTATGTACCACAGCTAGAACTGAATGGTACAACCATTACGATGAATCCTAAAGCCGTTGGAGAGCCCGTTAAATTGCCGATTACCAAGCGGGATGGTGCCGAGTATGTTGATGTAGAAAATGCAACACCGTTGATAGGCGTCACCTATACGAAGGATGGTGACCACGTTCAATTGACCTCTGCGCCAGAGACGATGCAAGTATTGCAAAATAAACCTGTCCAAGGGCCTCTATCTTGGGCTTTTGATCCATGGCCTAACCAAGATACTCCGTATGCAAAAAAATTGAATGTCAGCGGAGATAACATCATCTCTCCAAGTTGGTTCAAATTGCATAGCCTTGGCTTAGAATCTAGCCCTACTATTAATATCGACTATGTGAAAGCATACAAGGCCAACGGATATCATGTGTGGCCGCTTATTACAAATCGTTTTGATCCAGATTTCACGAGTGGTATCTTAGCCGATGAAGCAGTGTGGAAGAAATACGCTCAAAATCTCATTCAATACGCTTATATTTATGGATTTGATGGATATAATTTTGACTTTGAAAATGTAGACTATTCTGACCGTGATAAATTGACAAGATTCGTAGCATACTTAGCTGACGAATTACATAAGTATAATATTCAATCCTCTGTAGATGTAACGGGATATTCCAATAGTCCAAATTGGTCTCTTGTATATGACCGTAAGTCCTTAGCTAACAGTGTAGATTATGTCGTATTAATGGCTTATGACGAAACATGGGCCAAGAGTACTACGGCAGGACCAGTTGCAAGTTATCCTTGGGTGCGCGATCATGCTGAGAAGATGTTGCAAGAGGTACCAAGTCATAAGCTTGTTCTTGGCATTCCATTCTACACTAGAATTTGGCATGAATCAGGCGGTGTGGCACGGGGTGAAACATTGGCCATTAAAAATGAATCATCTTATTTCACAAATCACGCATCGAATATTATTTGGAATGATACATTAAAATCTTATTATGCAGCTATTCCAACAACTAGTGGTACCGATAAGATTTGGTTTGAAGATAATAAATCCTTAGGATATAAATTAAACCTAGTGAAAGAATTACAATTGGCCGGCTTTGCTGCATGGCGTAAAGGCTTTGAAGATGATAATACGATTACAATGATTCAAGGCGTTGATTTAGGTAAAGGTACACCTAACACAGCACCAGTTGCTGAAGCTCCTAAGCCTGTTGTTGAAAAATCATTAACAAAGGCTGAACGTAAGGCTCTTGAAAAAGCAGCTAAAGAAAAGGCGAAAGCAGAAGCTAAAGCAGCTAAGGAGAAGGCAAAAGCAGAATCTAAAGCTGCAAAAGAAAAGGCGAAAGCCGAAACTAAAGCATCTAAAGAACGTACAAAAGCGAATGCTAAGACTGTGAATGAAAAGCAAAAGGTTGATAATGATATAGCGTCTATCGTTCCCGCTGTTCAAGTAGTAAAAAAGTAGATAAATTGACGGTTTATGGTACGAAGTAGTACAATAATACTATTAATTAGAATCACAAACAGATTTGAGGAGGCACCTACATGAACGAAAAATATGTAGCCCAAGATATTGAGAAAAAGTGGCAAAAGTACTGGGATGAGAACCATACTTTTAAAACTGAATATGACGAAAGTAAAGAGAAATACTATGCATTAGAAATGTTCCCATATCCATCTGGCAATTTGCATATGGGCCATGTGCGCAACTATTCCATCGGCGACGTAGTAGCGCGTTTTAAGAAAATGAATGGTTTTAACGTATTGCATCCAATGGGCTGGGATTCCTTTGGTATGCCTGCAGAAAATGCAGCTATTAAACATGGTATTGCACCTAAAACATGGACTCTTGATAATATTGAGAACATGAAAAAGCAACAAAAAGCATTGGGCCTTTCCTATGATTGGGACCGTGAAGTTGCCACATGTAAAGAAGATTACTATAAATGGACACAATGGTTCTTCGAACAATTCTATAAAAAAGGTTTAGCTTATAAAAAAGAAGCAAAGGTTAACTGGTGTGAAACATGCCACACTGTATTAGCTAACGAACAAGTTATTGATGGTCTTTGCTGGCGTTGTGATAATCCTGTAGAGAAAAAGGATTTATCTCAATGGTTCCTCCGCATCACTGAATATGCAGATCGCTTGTTAGATGACCTCGATACACTCGATGGTTGGCCTCAACGCGTTAAATTGATGCAAAAGAACTGGATTGGTCGCTCTGAAGGTACTGAATTCTCCTTTGATGTGCCATCCATTAACGAACGTATTTCCGTATATACAACTCGTGTAGATACCATCTATGGCGTAAGCTACGTTGTATTAGCTCCTGAACATCCGTATGTGGAACGTTTAATTGAAAAAGCGCCTAACAAGGCTGATTTAGATGCTTTCATTACGCGTATGCGCAACATGAGCGACATCGATCGCACATCTACAGAAGCACCTAAGGAAGGTATGTTTACCGGTTCTTATGCGGTAAATCCTATGTCTGGCGAACAAGTGCCTATTTGGATTGCTAACTATGTTCTCGTAGATTATGGTACCGGTGCTGTTATGGGGTCTCCTGCCCATGATGAACGGGACTGGGAATTTGCTCATAAATACGATTTGCCTATTAAACCTGTTGTGTCTCACAATGGTGAAAGCTACAATTTCGATACATGGGAAGAATCTGACCACGAAGATGGTGTGTTGATTAATTCCGGCGAATTTGATGGTCAAACATCTGAAGAGGCTCGTAAAAATATTACAGCTGCACTTCACGAACGCGGTATCGGTGAAGGTAAAACTAATTTCCGCCTTCGCGATTGGCTTATCTCTCGCCAACGCTACTGGGGCGTGCCAATTCCTGTTGTATATTGCGACAAATGTGGTGAACAACTTGTACCAGAAGAAGAATTACCTGTACGTCTTCCTGAAGATGTTAAATTCGAATCTGGCGCTGTATCCCCATTGGCAACATCCGAAGCTTTCATGAACGCTACATGCCCTAAATGTGGTGGCCCTGCACGTCGTGAAACAGATACAATGGATACATTCATCGACTCCTCTTGGTACTTCTTGCGTTACACTGATGCATTGAACGACAAAGCACCATTTGATTCTAAAATTGCTAATTATTGGATGAACGTTGACCAATACATCGGCGGTATTGAACATGCGATTTTGCATTTGTTATACTCTCGTTTCTTTGTGAAAGTTATCCATGATTTAGGCCTCATCGAAGCTAACGAACCATTCCGTGGTCTTTTGACACAAGGTATGGTTCTTAAAGAAGGCAGCAAGATGTCTAAATCTAAAGGCAATGTAGTTTCTCCTGAAGAAATCATCAATAAGTACGGTGCTGATACGGCGCGTCTATTCATCTTGTTCGCAGCACCAGTTGACCGCGATCTTGATTGGAGTGACCAAGGTGTTGAAGGTTCCTATCGTTTCTTAGGTCGCGTATGGCGTATTGTTGATGCGTATGACCAAGCAGCAAAAGAAAATCATACGGGTGACCTTACTAAAGACGAAGTGGCATTACGCCGCGAATTACACCGTGTTATTAAAAAGGTTACAGAAGATTTAGATAATAACTTCAACTTTAATACGGCAATTAGTGCGATTATGGAACTTGTTAATGCTATGTATGCACACAAGGACAAAGCAGAATCCGTAAATGCTGATCTTGCTAATGAGTTAACACATAATCTCGTGTTGTTATTAGCTCCATTCGTACCACATATTACAGAAGAATTGTGGCATGAACTTGGCGAAACTGAATCCGTTCATACTATGAACTGGCCAACATACGAAGAATCTGCTCTTGAAGTAGATGAAGTAGAAGTGGTTCTTCAAGTTAATGGTAAGGTTCGCGATAAATTAACTGTTTCTGTGAATATTACGAAAGAAGAATTGGAAGCATTGGCTAAAGAATCCAGCCGTGTTCAAGAGTTTACAGAAGGTAAACAAATCGTTAAGGTTATCTACGTACCAGGTAAACTTGTGAATATCGTTGTAAAATAATATTTCTATATATGATTTGTTAATATAATGAAAGCCCCCAACTACATAGGTAGAAGGGGGCTTTATTATCTAGAGAGGTTATTATGGCAAAACGTAGCGATTATATTTCTTGGGATGAGTATTTTATGGGGGTTGCTATTTTGGCAGCGCAACGTTCCAAAGATCCAAATACACAAGTGGGTGCCTGTATCGTCAGCAATGATAATAAGATTTTATCCATTGGCTATAATGGCATGCCCTTAAACTGTAGTGATGATGATTTTACGTGGGAACGGGATACGGCAGATGATAACAAATATTTCTATACTGTTCATAGTGAACTAAATGCGATTCTAAACTATCGCGGTGGTTCTCTAGAAGGCTCTAAGATTTATGTAACACTATTCCCTTGTAATGAATGTGCTAAGGCAATCATTCAAAGCGGCATAAAGGCCGTTATCTATCGTGATGATTTATACAAGGATACTAAAGAGGTTAAGGCTTCAAAACGCATGTTAAAGACGGCCGGCGTAGATATCATAGAATATCAATCGACGGGCCGCGTATTGGAAATAACATTGTAATATTGAATGGGATAGCACATCCTCCGCAAGCTCCACCGGCCGGGTCTGACTCCGGCCTTCGGCCTCCGCAGGGCCAAAGTCGCTTCGTAGGACATGCTATCCCATTTTATTTAAACTGTTATACCAATAAGCGGCCGTCGATCATGATATCTACTTGTTGGCCGTCTTTTGTAATGCCTTTAATATTCATTTTTTCGTGACCAATCATAAAGTCTACATGAGCGAGGGAGTGGTTGAGACCACGTTCTTTAAGTTCTTCTTCAGATAGATCGTCACTATTTTTCAAACATGTTGGATAAGCAGCACCAATTGCTAAGTGGCAGGATGCATTTTCATCAAATAATGTTTCATAGTAAATCATATTGGATTGACTAATAGGGCTATAGTGGTCCACAAGGGCTACTTCACCAAGATATTGAGAACCTTCATCCGTTTCGATGAGTTCTTTTAGGATATCTAACCCTTCTTCAGCTGTGTAATCAACGATTTTACCATTTTCAAAGGTAAAGGCGAAGTTAGAAATTGGATTACCTTGGTAGATAAGCGGTTTTGTACTAACTACTTTACCGTTTACACCATCCCATTGAGGCGCACAGAACACTTCTTCTGTAGGAATATTAGCGTTGAATTTAATTCCTTCTTTAGAGAACTCTTCGCCACCTTGCCAAATATGGTCTTCCGGTAATTCGAGGAGTAAATCTGTGCCATTTTCACAGGTGTAACGCAATGCTTTTAAATCAAGAGCGTTTAATGCTTCGCGACGATGGCGTAGTTTAG
The DNA here is from genome assembly GCF_002959815.1 of Veillonella sp. T34266-5. Lineage (NCBI taxonomy): Bacteria > Bacillati > Bacillota > Negativicutes > Veillonellales > Veillonellaceae > Veillonella > Veillonella sp. T34266-5. The sequence goes on along the minus strand of NZ_PPCZ01000013.1, from coordinate 66,239 downwards.
TCATGTGATGGGCGTATGTATCTTTTGGTTCTACATCATTGAGACGGCATAATTTTAATAATGTAAGCCATAGTTGGTCAATTTTTTCTTCATCGGAGCCTTCGTAGCCAAGAAGTTCAGCCCAAAGCACTGTTGGTACAGCGGCTACACACCATATTACGGACGAGTTCATGATAGCTGTATGGTAGAAGGATAAGACCTTGTTAAGATTGCGTGAGTTTAGGCTAATGCGCTCCGTAGGGATGCCTGCTAATGCCTTTGGATTGGCACTGATAAGTGATAAAAATGCAGCTTTTTCCTCTACATATTGTTCGTAATATACAGGTATCCATTTTGCCGGTGTTTCTAGAACCGAAGCATCAGCATGTAATAACCGTTGTCGCGTAATAGGGGTATGTCGCCAATTGATGATAACCTCTTTAGCACCCAATTGGTAGGCTTCTTCTGTAACGATGACTGCAAAATCTTTATTGTCTACATCAACCGATACGATGAGTGTTTGTTTTTCTTGTAAATTAACGCCAGACTGCAATAGTGTACGGGCATATTTACGTAATAATTCTTGATCCATTATAGACTCCTTAACATGGTAATAGGACATACCGGGAAAGCATGTTCCTTTAATTCGATATCATTTTGAAAACTCCTGCTTATGTGACTAATAGAGTCACATATAGGAGTTTTTTGTTGCATATGGAAACTGTAGTAGTAGGAGGTGACCATATGAAACAAATGATTGTGTCACATAAGTGGATTATAATAATCCTGTGTGTTTTAGTAGGAATTTATTTCCTATGGCCTATTATAACAGAAGGAAGCACCACAATGCCAGATTCGTCTGTATTAGCCGCCGATATGACAAAGGGGACTACAACTGAACAACAGGATAATACACCCCTTTCTATGAATGGTGATACAACGCAGCGAGAACCACATCAAGAGGTTGGTAAGGATAGTATTGTATATGTAACCGGCGCTATTCAATCACCAGGACTTTATAAGGTGGCATCTAGCTCGACAATTGGCGATGTTATAAAGGGGGCTGGAGGTGCACTACCATATGGAGATGTAGAGTCCATCAATTTAGCAGAGACCGTGACAGGCGGACAACATATTCACATCAAATTTAACTTTCACGGGAATCCTGAATCATTACTACGAAATCAAAAGATTAATATTAACACGGCTACCGTTAAAGAACTCGATTCACTGCCTGGAATTGGACCAACCATGGCAAAACGGATTGAAGAGTATCGTCAAAGTAAGGGCGCTTTTACATCTATAGAGGATATCAAGCACGTCAAAGGTATCGGCGATGGATTATTTAAGAAGATACGCGATAAAATTACAGTCTAATTTACCTATTTATTTGACACTGAATATGCTGATCACCTATTCGGAGATAGCCCATTATATTCTAAGTGGTATCATACTAGGCATTTTATGTGCCTATAGCTCGCATTATGTATTGCTCGATACGAGTTGGTATTGTATGTTTAGTGCTGCTGGCTATCTACTATATACATTGGTTAAAGCTGTGGTTCGCTATAGGTTACAACCGTCTTTGTCAATTAAATATATAGTTGTAACCTGCATCGTCTCATGTGCATTAGGTGGCGTATCATTTTTACATGTAAACCATCAAATTAATCAGTATGTAGGGCATACTAATTTCTTTTTATCACAAGAAGGCGAATATGCACTACTCATTGATTCTCCGGTAGATTTAAAAGTGATTGATGGGAAAGAATATAGATCATTTAGTGCTATATTGTTAGGGTTAGTGCCACACAAGGATACGGCAAAAGGCGTGCATATTAAGGCCGATGGGCATATTAGAGTAACAATACAAGAAAATTCTACACATCTTCATATGGGGGATTCGATTATCGTTTATGGTACGCCTAAATCTCTCTATTTGACAGAAGAGAGAGGCACTATTGATAAGCGAAATAAGGCAATTCGTAATGAAGATATGGGTGCCATGTTTGATGGTACCTATAAGGTGGTGGATTTACATGCTCTAAAACAGTATAAGATAGATTCTTATATCGGTTATTATCAACGGTGTCTTCACATAATTGATTCCATGCGTAGTGCTGTTGAAGTATTGATGGAACAGTATCTATCAGATACAACCAAATGGCTTGGCATTTCATTAGTTCTAGGAGGCCATTATGGAGAATTAGGTCAAGATGTGCTACGTCAATTTGGCTACACTGGTATCATTCATATTTTATCTATATCGGGTTCCCATATTGCACTGCTATTTTCTATCGTATATTGCCTATGCAGAGTATGTCGTATCAGGAAACGTTATGCTATGATGGGTGGTATTATACTATCTATCTTTTATTGTATAGTGGTTGGTTTCAGTGCACCTGTTGTACGTTCTACCATAATGGGTATTTGGCTTGCTTTAGCCTATTTAAAAGGCCGTATGTATACGGCGAAGCAAGGATTAGCAGTGACGGCTATACTATTTTTACTATATGATCCGTTACTTATATTAGATGTGAGCTTTCAACTATCCTTTGGAGCTACCTATGGGCTCTTATTATTTGGCATGCCATTATATCGATGGATCACAGTATTGCCACCGATTGTGAAAGCTCCACTAGTACTCTGCATCAGTGCACAACTTTTATTGATACCGTTCCAGCTCTATTACTTTCACTATTTGAGTTTAGCAAGTCTTTTTGCAGCTATTATTATTACACCTTTACTTGATATAGCTATTGTTATGTTATTTGGTTGTACCATAATATCCTTATTTATACCAATAGGTATGGTGTGGAACGTAATCGACTGGATATTAACTATCTGTTTATATGTAAATGCGCATCTCGCTAACAGTTCTATATGTCTATGGTGGATAGGTACCATTTCTTCCACATTAGGGGTGTTATACTATGGATGTGTGGGATTACTATATACTAATCTAGTCTCATTAAAGCTTAAATTTAGAACTTTCACAAAAGGAATTGTACTTATGGGAATCGGTATAATTGCTATTGCTTATAGTGGCATCTTATATAGGAATGAAACGATTTTGCATATTGTACCTATGAAACAGTCCAATGCATTCCTCATTGTTAAGCCTTATGAAAAAACGGCTATGGTATATATTGATACGCCTGATGCTATACCTATGAAAGCTAGTGAAATTCGCGTAAGAAATGGACTCCAAAGTTTTGGTATTCCATTAAAAAATGCTCATATTCAACGATTTCAATCGACGGGCAAAAATACTGTTTTATACAAAAATGATATAACGTCTGTGTTGGTCTATAATAGACAAAATGGTGAAAAAAAACTACAATTAAATGATATGAGGAACACTATTTTGATTACCTCTCAGTCGTATATGGTGAATCAAATTGTAGCATTACATTCGAATCATCCTGTGCTTGTTAGCATGCCTCGAGGAGCGATGCGAGACATTGATCCCGATGCAGAACATGTTCATTTATGGGGCTATCAATATATTCCGGACTATCGATTATGAAAGGAGGACTGGCGATGAATCAAGTATATCTAATTTATGGTAATGAACCACAACTCATAGAAGAAGAGAAACAAAAGTTTTTCTTATCTCATAAAAATCTAGATGTGCGCGTATTGCATGATGAAGCAGGTCCTTCCAAAATATCAGAACAATTGATGGAGGATTCTTTATTTGGCGATGCCAAGGTATTTTGTCTTATCAATCTACCTATCTTGAAAAAAGCAGGCCAAAAAGAGAGTCAAGAATGGGATGCACTGGCCGAGTTACTGATGAATTATACCGGTGATAATCCAGTACTTATTATCTATCACGATATGGTGGATAAACGATTAAAACAAAATAAAAAGATATTAGAATCTATTCCTAATAAGGAATGTAAGCGATTAGAAGGTGACGATTTATTGATGTGGATTCGTCAGTATTGCACCTCTAATGGATATACGCTGACGCCTGATGGGCACGACTATCTATCTCATCTATTGGAGTTGTGGCAAGATGTGCCGGTTGCGTTTATGCGTACCGAGTTTGATCGATATTTTCTGTTATTAGGGAATCATAAGAAAATTGATAGATCCTTTTTAATGGAACATAGCAGTAATTATGGAGCTAAAAATATCTTTACCTTTAAAGAAGCTCTATTAAAACAAGATGTGAATACCTTATTAGAATTATTTCCGTTTATGTTTAGCTATAAAGAAATCGACCGCGCTATGGGCTATATCGAAGGGCAATTGCGGCTCCAATTATTGGTAAGCGAATGTCGTGCTGCAGGTATGACAGCTAAACAAGTAGAACATTTTTGTAAAGAAAATGGGGCCTCTTATAAGCCATACCCTATAAAACTGGCCTATGAAGCAAGTTCTCGTATTTCTATAAAGGCTTTAAAAGCACTCTTAAAAGGATTATATGATGTAATATTAGATAGTCGCACAAGCAAAGGGGATATGTGGCGATTTAGGGATTTATGTTTGACCTATTGTGGGTATAAGGGATAAAAATGAAAGTACGTTATCGAGTAGTACCAAAACAGAATAGTAAACCTGCTTTCTATGTGAATTGTGATGATAAACAGGTAACCATACAAGCAGCAGATTCAGCATTTAAAACATTAGTGTCATTACAAGAACGATTAGCTGCTTGGTACAAAGAAAAAAATATTTCCTTTGATACTATTCCTACCAATGCAACTACATCTTGCTGCTTTGCGTGGAAGGTAGATGACGGTGATGAAGAATTTGCACCATACTACTATGCCGGTGGTTGTGGTGTAGGTGAATTTATTGAAGATGTTGAAGCGCATCGTCAGAAATTAGAGGAAGAAAACATGCCAGAGAGAGGAAAGTCCTTTGCTGGCAATAATGATGATGAAATCGATTATGCAGATGAGTTTGTGCCATTTATGGATGCGGTGGAATTGGACTATTTTAATCCAGACCCCACATCGTATGAGTCTGTAACAACAAGAAATCCATCTGTATCTAGTAGCTCATCATCTACATCTTCAGCTAATAGCGGACATCAACACAAAGGGGGCAAGAAATATCCACAACGTGCTCCTAAGGATGCACCAACTGATGAGGGTATGATTTTAGGTCCACGCATTGAGGGCACGACCTCCAGCATCATGGGCACCGTAGAAACACCAAGTGTTATTTTTGAAGGTGTGTTCGTTGGCCTTGATAAACGCGATACTAGGACTGGTAAAAGTATCGTAAATGGCAGTATCGTAGATGATACGAACAGTATTAAGTTTATTAAATTTACGAATAGTCCAGAAGAAGGGGATGCCTTATTAAAGCAATTAAAGAAATTGCAAAAGGTGCGCGTACAAGGTAGTGTCAACTTTGATGATCGATTTGATAAGGACTATATTTTATCTATACGTAGTATCGAAGCTATCGAAGAAGACAATATAAATGAACGGACAGAGGACAGACCAGATTCTCGTGTTGAGCTTCATCTCCATACTAAGATGAGTGATAAAGATGCACTCGTATCGATTAAGGATTTATTTAAAACTGTCAAAAAATGGGGCCATCCTGCGGTCGCTATTACGGACCATGGTGTTGTACAAGCCTTTCCTGAAGCACAAGCACTTGGTAAAGAACTTGGTGTTAAGGTTATTTATGGCGTTGAAGGATATCTTGTTGATGATGCGGATTTAGAAAAGGAATTATCCTTAGACGTTGTAAAACGAAAAGATGAAGCGCCTCGTTATCACATTATTTTGTTAGCTCAAAACATGGTGGGCTTACGTAATCTGTATAAAATGATTTCCATATCCCATTTGGAATACTATAAACGGAGACCTCGTTTGCCTCGTTCTATCATTGAAGAGCATCGTGAAGGTATTCTTATAGGATCTGCCTGTGAAGCAGGTGAATTGATGCAGGCTATTGTTAAAGGTTCCTCCAAAGAAGAGCTATTAACGATTGCATCCTTCTATGATTATCTTGAAATTCAGCCACATACAAATAATACATTCTTAATTCGCAAGGGTATCGTGCCAGATGAACAAGCTCTTATCGATATGAATAAGACGGTTATTGAATTGGGCGAAGCCCTCAATAAACGCGTATGTGCTACCTGTGACGTTCATTATTTAACACCAGAGGAAAAGATATATCGTGAGATTATGTTAACCGCTTGTGGGTTCCCTGATGCGGATGAACAACCGGATTTACATTTGCGTACTACTGATGAAATGTTAGCTTCATTCCCATATTTGAGTGAAGAAAAGGCCTATGAGGTTGTTGTAGCGAATACACGGGCCATCAATGATAGTATTGAAGACATTAAACCAGTGCCAGATGGCACATATTCACCTAAAATCGAAGGGGCCGATGAAGCTTTCACAGAAATGTGCTATGTAAATGCGAAGAAGATTTATGGTGATCCATTGCCTCGTGTTGTACAGGAACGCCTAGATTATGAGCTAGACTGTATCATCAGCAATGGTTATGGCGTGTTGTACTATATCGCTCATAAGCTGGTAAAAAAATCACTAGACGATGGCTATCTCGTAGGTTCTCGTGGTTCTGTAGGCTCGTCTTTTGCAGCGACCATGTCGGAGATTACGGAAGTTAATCCATTGCCACCGCATTATATTTGCCCTGAATGTAAGTGGTCGGAATTTTATGAAAATGGTGAATACGCCGGTGGATTCGATTTACCGCGTCGTGACTGTCCTAATTGCGGTCATCCATTACAAACGAATGGTCATGACATTCCATTTGCTATCTTCCTTGGTTTCGAAGGCGATAAGGTTCCAGATATCGATTTGAACTTCTCTGGTGACTACCAAGCGAAGGCTCATAAATACACGGAAGAACTGTTTGGACGTGATAATGTATTTAAGGCCGGTACGATTGGTACCATTGCAGATAAGACTGCATTTGGGTATGTAAAGAAATATGCAGAGCTTAGAAATATTCAGGCTCGCAGTGGATTCCTTGAGCACCTTGCAAAAGGTTTTACGAATGTAAAAAATACGACAGGACAACATCCGGGTGGCATCATGGTTTGTCCTCGTGATATGGACGTGCATCACTTTACGCCGATACAACATCCGGCGAATAAAAAAGAGAGTGGCGTATTAACGACTCACTTTGATTATCACTCCATAGAAGGGCGTATGACAAAACTCGATATTCTGGGCCATGATGATCCGACGATTATTCGTATGTTGGAGGACTTGACCGGTATTGATGCGAAGACGATTCCTTTTGATGATCCTAGAACGCTAAGCCTATTCTCATCAACAGAGGGTATCGGATTGACGCCTGAACAATTGCAAGGGGACCAAGTAGCGAGCCTTGCCGTACCGGAATGTGGTACGAAATTTGTACGGGGCATGTTAGAAGATTCTAGGCCACAAACCTTCTCTGATCTTGTTCGTATTTCTGGTTTCTCCCACGGTACGAATGTATGGCTCGATAATGCACAGGAACTCATTAAAAATGGTACTTGTAAATTGAACGAAGCTATTTCTACTCGTGATGACGTAATGAACTTTTTGATTCATCGTGGCATGAACAAGAAAAACAGTTTCTTCGTCATGGAAAATGTTCGTAAAGGGAAGGGCATCGAAAAGAGAAATAAACAAGGTCAAGCGACTACGGAATTTGAAAAAGAAATGCGAGAAAATAATATTCCTGAATGGTTTATTGAGTCTTGCAAAAAGATTTCCTATCTATTCCCTCGGGCCCATGCCGTTGCTTACGTTATGATGGCCTTCCGCATAGCGTGGTTTAAGGTATATCATCCGTTGGCATTTTACGCTGCCTATTTTTCCATCCGTGCAAAAGCCTTTGATTTACGGATCATGACAGGTGATTTGAATACACAATTGAAAGAATTTAATCGTATTAAAGCTCTTGACCGTGGTGCCAGCCCTAAGGAAAAGGATTTGATGTCCGCCTTGGAGGTATCCATGGAAATGTATCAACGGGGCTATCGTTTTATCAACGTAGATATTCAACATTCCGGTGCTCGTCGATTTAGCATTAAGGACGGCGCACTATTACCACCATTCTTAGCTATCGATTCACTTGGTGAAACGGTTGCCGATGCAATCGTAGAAGAACGGGACAAAAAACCGTTTACATCCTTAAAAGACTTGCAACGTCGTTGTAAGGTATCTGCTACCATCATTGAAACAATGAAAGAACTTAAATGCTGTGGTGATTTGCCAGAAGACGAACAAATGTCGCTGTTTGGCTAATAAATTTAAAAGGTGTCATCGTTTGATGACACCTTTTTTTTGAAAGTTTTGCAATTTAATTATTTTGGCAGATTTTAGTATAAGGATTTATATTTCATCCAGTTAGTTTTAGCCATTTCTTTAAGCTCTGTACCACGTCCATCAAGGATGGCGTTGATTAAGTATTTACTAAAGCCTTTTGCTTGTTGATATGCAATTTTTGGAGGCATAGCAAGTTCTTGTTTATCAACACGGACATTGATAATAACAGGACCTTCATTATAGTTTAGAGCTTCCTTGATTTTTTCATCAACTTCGCTAGAGTTTGTAATGCTAATACCTTTGATACCAGCTGCTTCGGCAAGTTTACCAAAGTCAGGATTTACAAAGTCTGTAGCATAATCTAAGTAACCAGATGCTTTCATTTCCATGGCAATGAAGCTAAGTTCTTCATTGTTAAATACGAATACTTTCACAGGAAGATTTAATTGTTTTAATGACAACATTTCGCCCATCATCATGGTGAAACCGCCGTCCCCAGATAGGGAGATAACTTGGCGATTTGGACATGCATTTTGAGCGCCTATTGCATGCATCATTGCATTGGCCATGGAACCGTGGTTGTAGGATCCAATGATACGACGTTTGCCATTTGTTTTGATATGGCGTGCTGTCCAGATAACAGGAGTGCCCACATCGAATGTAAAGATGGCGTCATCAGCAGCCAATTTATTAAGACGATTTACGAAATATTGAGGGTGAATTGCTACGCCATCAGGTTCAGCAACGGCATAGCTGTCCAAATCATTGCGGAATTTAGTGTATGCTTTACGAACAGTATCGATGAATTCAGTATCATCTCGTTGTGTAAGGTGAGGGAGTAGTTCGTGTAAGGTATCTTTTACAGAACCAATGATACCTTGTGTTAATGGAACGCGTGCACCAAGAGCGGATGGATTAATATCTACTTGAATTACCTTAGCATTTTCAGGATAGAATGGACGATAAGGGAAATCGGTACCTAACATGATTAGTGTATCGCATTGCTCAATAGCACGGTAACCGGATGTATAACCAAGCAAACCTGTCATGCCGACATCATAAGGATTGTCCCATTCGACCCATTCTTTGCCTCTGAAAGCATGTACAACAGGGGCTTGTAATTTGGTAGCAAGTTCAACTACTTCGTCATGAGCACCGGCACAACCAGCACCACAGAAAAGTGTAATGCGTTTGCCATTGTTTATATGTTGAACCATTTCAAGAATATCCTCTGATTGAGGAATTACGCGTGGTAATTTAGGCGCATGCCATGTAGGTAATTCATCAATTTCTGTTTCCATAACGGCTACATCACCAGGTAGAACGATTACGGCTACATCGCGATTGCCAACTGCGGCATTCATGGCGCGGAATAGGATTTCAGGCATTTGTTTTGGATTAGAAACGAGTTCACAGAAACAAGAGCACTCTTTAAATAAATTTTCTGGATGTGTTTCTTGGAAATAGTTGAGACCGACTTCGGATTGTGGAATATGAGAGGCAATAGCGAGCACTGGTACACGATTGCGATGACAATCAAATAGACCATTGATCAAATGGAGATTACCAGGGCCAGAACTACCAGCACATACGGTTAATTTACCAGTTAATAGAGCCTCTGCACCAGCAGCGAAGGCTGCAGATTCTTCGTGGCGCACGTGTTCAAATTGAATTTTCCCATTACGACGTAAACTATCGTTTACCGAGTTTAAACTATCCCCAGTAATACCATAAATTCTTTTAATACCTGCGTTAGCTAATACTTCTATGAGTACATCTGATATACGTTTTTTTGCCATATTATCACCTCTATATGATAATTAATGTTATTTAAAAATATAATTCACTATATACTATAAATAGTAGTATCTTATGATTGCATATTATGTGACTTTTATCACAATAAATTGTATACATCACAAAATTAGTTCAATTTCTAAAAGTGCTATATGGTTGAGATGGATATTAATAAGTTTTCTCATATACAAATGTATAATCTTGCGAAAGTATCATAAAAGTGGTACTATAAACATATAAATTAATATGATAAGTCTTTGGGGATAGGTGAAATTCCTTACCGGCGGTTATAGTCCGCGAGCTATATGGCATGAATCGGTGTAATTCCGATACCGACAGTAGAGTCTGGATGAGAAAAGACAATAGCACATATATTTTGTATGTGTATATATGATGACCCAAGGACTATGTTTATAGTCCTTTTTTTATTGAGGTATTATGATGAACGACGAATTATATATGAAGCGTGCCATTTCTCTAGCGAAAATGGCAACTGGACATACATCGCCCAACCCCTTGGTTGGTGCCGTCGTAGTAAAAAATAATACAATAGTTGGCGAAGGGTATCACCATAAGGCTGGTGAGGCCCATGCGGAAGTGCATGCTTTAGATGCCGCGGGAGATAATGCTAGGGGGGCTACCTTATATGTAACCCTTGAGCCTTGTGCTCATTATGGAAAGACTCCGCCATGTGCAAAGCGTGTCGTAGAATCTGGTATTGCTCGCGTTGTGATTGGTAGTACCGATCCAAATCCACTAGTGGCTGGTAAGGGTATTCAAATTCTTACAGATGCAGGTATAGAGGTAACTACAGATGTATGTGTGGATGAATGTATTCAGTTGAATGAACATTTCTTTACATATATTCAAACACATAAACCGTTTGTAACCATAAAAAGTGCTATGTCCCTAGATGGTAAAATTGCTACTTTCACCGGTCAATCTCAATGGATTACGAATGAAAGTTCCCGTAAGGACGGACATATATTGCGAGCGTCTCATGATGCGATGCTTGTTGGTATTGGTACCATCTTGGCTGATGATCCATTGCTTAATTGTAGGCTCACTAGAGATGAATTATATGAAGCAATTATCAACAGACACGATGTCTCGATAGATAATACATTAGAGGTGCATCAGCCAGATATTATTATTCTGGATAGTCAGGGGCGTACGCCAACGGATGCAAAGGTATTTACGATACCAAATCGTAAGGTTATCATTTATGTAGCGAAAGGTTGTCCAGAGCAGCGTAGAATTGCTTTGGCTAATGTTGGAGCGATTGTAGAGGAACTCCCAACAAAATCGGTGCGTCAAGGACGTACCACTGATGTAGCTATAGATATTAAGAAGATAGATATTCAAGCGTGTTTGGAACATCTTGGGGAACAAGAATACACATCAGTGCTTATTGAAGGTGGTTCCACCATTATCAGTTCCTTTGTTGAATCGTTGGCCTTTGATAAAATTGTTACCTATATAGGCAATCTTGTCATAGGGGGAGCGAATAGTACATCTGCTGTAGGTGGTACCGGTTTTGCTACATTACATGAGGCGCCTACACTCGAATTTGCTAGTTCGCGAATACTAGATAATAATATTCGTATTGAATCCTATCGTTTAGGAAGGGAGGGCTCCTATGTTTACAGGCATCGTTGAAGAAGTTGGCAAAATAGTAAGCGTTAAAAAGGGTGCCCAATCCTTATTGTTGACAATCGGTGGCAATACGATTTTTGATGATTTAAAAATTGGCGATTCTGTAGCGGTTAATGGCGTTTGTTTAACTGCTACATCTATTGGAAATCACCAATTTACTGCAGATGTTATGCCGGAGTCAATAAGTATGACAACGTTTACCAATTTAAAGGTAAACCAACCCGTTAATCTCGAACGCGCTATGGCGGCGAATGGAAGATTTGGAGGGCATATCGTGGCTGGTCACGTAGATGGTACTGGTCGTATTGTCAATATGAAACGCACAGATAACGCTATTATTTTTACAGTTTCTGCACCAAAGTCGATTATGGATTACGTCATTTATAAAGGATCTATTACAATCGATGGCATTAGCTTAACGATTATGGAGAGAACAGAATCAACCTTTTCTGTATCTATCATTCCCCATACATTAAGCGAGACTGTGCTCGGACATGCGTCGATTGGTACAGAGGTAAATTTAGAAACAGATATAACAGGCCGTTATATTCGTCATTTTATGACCTTAGATGAGCCTACACATACAAGTAAGTCCCAAAAATCCATGGAATCTCTATTAGTAGAGAATGGATTTATGTAAAAGGAGGAGTTGTCTCCATGAATTATACATTGAACACAATTGAAGAAGTTCTTCAAGATATGAAAGTTGGTAAACCTGTTATCATTGTTGATGATGAAAGTCGCGAAAATGAAGGTGATTTAATTATCGCTGCCGAGTTTGCTACTCAAGAAAATATTAATTTCTTTGTTAAATATGCACGTGGTATCGTGTGTACACCAATGAGACGAGAAGCTTTAGAACGCCTTGGTATTCCTGCAATGGTTACGAAGAATACGGATAACCATGAAACAGCCTTTACTGTTACCGTAGACCATGTAGATACAACAACAGGTGTTTCTCCTGCAGAACGGGCCTATACGATTCAAAAACTATTAGATCCAACTGCAAAACCTGCTGATTTCCGTCGCCCTGGTCATGTTTTCCCATTGGTATATAAAGAAGGTGGTGTTCTCGTACGCCAAGGTCATACTGAAGCATCTGTTGACCTTTGTCGTCTTGCTGGTTTACAAGAGGCTGCTGTTATCTGTGAAATCACTAAAGATGATGGGGATATGGCACGTTTACCAGATTTAATCGAATTTGCTAAGGAACATGATTTGAAAATTGCGTCCGTAGCTGAACTCATTGAATACCGCAAACAACATGAAGATATGATTGGATTAGGCGCTTGTTCCAAATTACCAACAAAATTTGGCGATTTCAATATCTTCGTATTTAAAAATGATTTAGATCATAAAGAGCATCTTGCAATCGTTAAGGGCGATGTACAAGATTGTGAAGATGTACTTGTACGTATTCACTCCGAATGTTTAACAGGGGATGTATTTGGTTCTAAACGTTGCGATTGTGGTGAACAATTAGAAAATGCATTACGGTCCATCGAAAAAGAGGGCAAAGGCGTTGTAGTCTATATGCGTCAAGAAGGTCGTGGTATTGGCTTAACCAATAAAATTAAAGCCTATGCATTGCAAGAACAAGGTCTTGATACAGTAGAAGCGAATGAACAATTAGGTTTTCCTGCAGATATGCGCGAATATTCTTTAGCGGCTCAAATTATTCGTTTCTTAGGTATTAAGAGTATCCGTTTATTGACGAATAACCCTGAAAAACGCCATGGATTAGAACATTGGGGCGTTGATGTACACAAACGTGTACCTCTCATTATTCCTGCTAACAAATTTAATGCAGGCTATTTAAAAACAAAAGAAGAAAAAATGGGTCATATGTTAGAGGACTAATTTTTCTTTACTAACTTAGATATGTAAACTAATCATTCATAGGAGGCTATAACATGATGGTTCAAGAAGGTAATTTGGTTGGTACTGGTAAAAAATTTGCTATTATCGGTTCTCGTTTTAATGAGTTCATTACATCTAAATTAATTGGTGGCGCAGAAGATTGTTTATTGCGTCATGATGTTAAACAAGAAGATATTACAGTCATTTGGGTTCCTGGTGCTTATGAAATTCCTTTGATTGCAAAAAAAGCAGCTTTATCTGGTCGTTATGATGCTGTTATTTGTGTAGGTGCAGTTATTCGTGGGGCTACTACGCATTATGATTATGTTTGTAATGAAGTGGCAAAAGGTATTGCTCACGTTTCTTTAGAAACCGGTATCCCTGTTATGTTCGGTGTAGTAACAACTGAAAATATTGAACAAGCTATCGAACGTGCTGGTACAAAAGCGGGTAATAAAGGTTACGATTGCGCTATGGGGGCTATCGAAATGGTTAATCTTATCGATCAAATCTAAATCAACCTTTGAAAACACTCGGTATCGTATGATACTGAGTGTTTTTTATATCGAAAATATGTTCTTTTACTAGAAAAGATACTTAAACAAACATATGTTCCTGCATAATGGAAAATATACATATATCATGCTATACTATATAGGCACTAAAGAGTGTAATACATAATAATTTGATTATATATAAGGAATGATTGAATGGATTATATAAAACGTTTTACTACCCGTGAGGGGGTTCGTATGTCATTAGCCGTTACAACGGATACGGTAGAGACAGCGCGCGTGCGTCATGATTTATGGCCAGTCGCAACAGCTGCTCTAGGACGTGCCATGACGGGTGCTCTATTACTGGCGGGTGATTTTAAAAATCACGAGAATGTAAGTCTTCGCATTAAAGGTGATGGCCCACTTGGTGTTGTACATGTCGATGCATTTTCTGATAATACTGTTCGCGGTTATGTAGATGAGCCACATGTGGATGTGCCATTAAAACGTGCTGGAAAACTTGATGTAGGTGCTGCAGTCGGCCACCATGGAGAAGTACAAGTTACAAGATTCACTAAATTGGCTCAAGATTATACATCTACTAGCCCTATTCAAAGCGGTGAAGTAGCAGAGGATTTAGCGTACTATCTTTATACATCTGAACAGGTGCCATCTACGATTAGCTTAGGCGTTCTCGTAGACCCAGATTATCATACCATTGTAGCTGGTGGTTTTATTGTTCAAGCTTTACCTGATGCTACTGATGCTGCATTGGCTTTGGTAGAAAAGAATATCAATGAATTAGGACCTGTTACAGAATATTTAAAAGAACATCCTGATGGTAAAGGCCTTGTTGAGAAAGTGCTAGACGGACTTACTGTTAACGAAGTCTATAATGAACCAGTATCTTTTAAATGTCGTTGTAGTCGTGATCGATTCGCTGGCGTTCTTATGACATTGCGTGAAGATGATAAGAAATCCCTCTTAGAAGATGAAACAACAGAGCTAGTTTGTCATTACTGTAATGAAAAGTATCATTTCTCTAAAAAAGAACTAGAAGATATGTTTACGCCTAAAGGACCAATTCAATAATAGAACTTTTTCTATAGATTGTTTTATCATTATGTGCGAAAATATAAAGATAGAGTATTTTTAATAGGAGGCAACTATGAGTGCAATCGGTGTAATTGGCGGAACAGGTGTTTATGATCCGTCTATATTTGAAAATATTCATGAAGAATCCTTGATGACTCCTTATGGAGAAATTGATTATGTTCAAGGAACATATAAAGGTAAAACTGTGATTTTTGTAGCGCGTCATGGTAAAGATCATACGATTCCTCCACATAAAATTAATTATCGTGCCAATATTTGGGGCCTAAAAAAGCTAGGCGTTAAATTCATTATTTCTACGACTGCTGTAGGTTCTTTGAATAAGAATTTTGAACCTGGTCACTTTGTCTTAACAGATCAATTTCTTGATTTTACAAAAAATCGCGTCACTACATTCTATGAAGGTGGCGATCGTCCGGTAGCACATTTAGATGTGACAAATCCATATTGTCCTGAGCTTCGTCAAATCATTGAATCTGTAGGTAAAGAACAAAAATTGTCTATTCATAATGGCGGTACCTATGTATGTACAGAAGGACCACGTTTTGAAACACCTGCTGAGATTAAGATGTTTCACATGTTTGGTGGCGATACAGTAGGTATGACAAATGTACCAGAGGTTAATCTTGCAAACGAAGCAGAAATGGCGTACACAACAATCTCTATGATTACGAACTATGCAGCTGGTATTTCTGAAAATGCTCTTACCCACAGCGAAGTAGTTGAAATGATGGGCGAAATGGCATCTCAATTGAAAGCTCTTATTTTAGGTACAATTGAGGCGATTGATATGAATGCAGATTATGCTGCTCATCATCGCATGGCTGAATACGGCGGATTTAAATTATAAGAGATCGTATCCATTTTGATATGACAATGTGGAGGGAGTTCTCATGAACAATATTGAATGGCGTGATGGTACGCTCATTTTATTAGATCAAACAAAATTGCCAACTCATGTGGAATATTTACATTGTACCGATTGGCGACAAGTGGCAGAGGCCATAAAGATGCTTCGTGTCCGTGGAGCTCCTGCTATTGGTGTCGCTGCAGGGTATGGCCTTATTTTAGCGGCTGTGGAGGCAAGTCGTTTAGAGGTTCCCTTTTCTGAACAGCTATCAACCTTTTATGAGTGGAGTGAAGAATTAAAGGAAACTCGACCGACGGCGATTAATTTAGCTTGGGCTGTTAATCGTATTATAGCGATTGTGAAAGCCGGTCCGTTTGCGTCTATGCATGAAATTATAGACCGCATCACGCATGAGGCCATTGTTATCCATGAAGAGGATGTACAACTTAACACACGCATGGCTATTAATGGGGCCACTTTATTTAAAGGAAAACAAAATTTACGAATCTTAACACATTGTAATGCCGGTGCTTTAGCTACAGGTGGTCTTGGCACTGCACTTGGTGTGATTCGTAAACTACATGAACAGGGCCAATTAGAAATGGTATATGCTGATGAAACGCGTCCTTTATTACAAGGGGCCCGTTTAACGGCTTTTGAACTCCATGAAGATGGTATTCCTGTTACATTAGAGACAGACAATATGGCGGCCTATGCAATGCAACAAGGTTTAATTGACGCTATTATAGTTGGTGCCGATCGCATTACAACGGAAGGTGATGTAGCTAATAAAATTGGTACTTATGGATTAGCAGTGCTTGCAAAATTCCATAATATTCCATTTTATGTAGCTGCTCCATATAGTACATTTGATTTTACACTCAAAGATGGTAAGGATATTCCCATTGAAATGCGCGCTGATGATGAAGTGTTGACATTCCAAGGTGTGCCATCTGCGCCTACGGGTATTCATGTATTAAACCCTGCTTTTGATGTAACACCTCATGAACTAGTAACAGCTATTATTACTGAAGAAGGTGTTTTAACACCAAACTATCAAGAGTCTATTGCTCGCTTACAATCCGTTGTTGACAATAAGTAGATGTCATTACGGATGTATATTAAACTTATCATGTTAAAGTAAGTTCTTTTCATAACCTGTATATTATTAATTGAAGAATGAAGGGGTACATATGCAATCATTAATTAAAGATATCAATCTCGCTGCTGAAGGCCGTAAAAAAATCGATTGGGTTTCTAATTTTATGCCTACACTAAATACATTAGGCGATCGTTTTGAAAAAGAACAAACTTTCAAAGGCCAAACAATCGTTGTTTCCGTTCACTTGGAAGCTAAAACTGCATACCTTGCAACTGTGTTAAAGCGCGGTGGTGCTGATGTCATCGTTACAGGTTCAAACCCTCTTTCTACACAAGATGATGTAGCTGCTGGACTTGTTGATATGGGTCTTACTGTATATGCTTGGTACGACTGTACTGATGAAGAATATTTTATGTTCCTCAACAAAGCGTTGGATCATAAACCTCATATTATCATCGATGACGGTGGTGACCTTGTTAATTTATTACACACAACACGTACTGATGCAAAAGAACGTTTGTTAGGTGGTAGTGAAGAAACTACAACAGGTGTTCATCGTTTGTATGCATTGGAACATGCTAAACAATTGACATTCCCTATGATTGCTGTTAACGATTCTAACTGCAAATACTTATTCGATAACCGCTATGGTACAGGCCAATCTGTATGGGATGGTATTATGCGTACTACCAATCTTACAGTAGCAGGTAAAAACGTTGTAGTTGCTGGTTATGGCTGGTGCGGTAAAGGTGTTGCAATGCGTGCTAAAGGTTTAGGCGCTCACGTATTTGTTACAGAAGTTGACCCTATTAAAGCTATTGAAGCAGTATTTGATGGTTTCACTGTATTGCCTATGGTAGAAGCTGCTAAAATTGGCGATATCTTCTGTACGGTAACAGGTTGTAAAGATGTTATCGTAAAAGAACATTACGAAGTTATGAAGGATAAAGCTGTTCTTTGCAACGCTGGTCATTTTGATTGCGAAGTTAATGTTCACGATTTAGAACAAGTAGCGGTTAGCCATGAACGTGTTCGTCAAAACATTGAAGGCTATACAATGGCTGATGGCCGTAAACTTTATGTATTGGCTGAAGGTCGTCTTGTAAACTTAGCAGCAGGCGATGGTCATCCTGCTGAAATTATGGACTTATCCTTTGCTATGCAAGCATTGGCTGCTGAACATGTATTAAACAATGGTAAAAACATGGAACCAAAAGTCTATGTATTGCCTCGTGAACTTGATGAAGAAGTAGCAAAAATTAAATTACACTCCATGGGCTACGATTTAGATGCATTAACACAAGATCAAATCGATTACTTAACAAAGGTAAACTAATATAATCTTTAACTTGAACATCTTATTAACCGAGTCTATATAGACTCGGTTATACCTATACAAGGAGGCATTATGTCAGATTTATTAATTACCAATGTAGATGTTCTTACCGACAATGGAACATTAAAAAATCATGCTGTTGAAATAGAAAACGGTTATATTACTGCTATCTTAACCGGAGAAGAAGCAAAATCTGCACAATCAAAGGAAACACTAGACGGTAAAGGTCAATTGGCCGCTCCAGGTCTCGTCAATACACATACGCATATAGCGATGGGATTATTCCGTAACTATGCTGATGATTTAGAACTTATGGATTGGCTTGAAACAGCGATTTGGCCAACGGAAGCCAAATTGAATGACGATCTTGTCAAATGGGGTACACAACTAGGTATTGCAGAGATGCTACGTTCTGGTACGACTACATTTAGCGATATGTATTTCTTTATGAATACAACAGCTGACGTGGTGAAAGAAACCGGTATTCGAGCTGTATTGTCCCGTGGTCTTGCCGGTGTTTCTCCTACAGCTGATCAAGCGCTTGTGGAAAATGCAGATTTGTTCCGCACTTATCATGGTTATGATAACGACCGCATCAAGGTTCTATTAGGGCCACATGCACCATATACTTGTCCAGATGCGTATATGGAAAAGGTTATTGCTTTATCTCACGAACTAAATTGTGGTATTCATATGCACTTATCCGAAACCAAAGGGGAAGTGGAAAATGTTATAAAAGCGACTGGTAAGACACCAATCGCTCATATGCATGATTTAGGTTTGTTCTGGAATACTACATTGGCAGCTCACTGCGTACATGTTACAGAAGAAGATATGGCTATTATGGCTGAAAATAATGTAGCTGTAGCTCATAATCCACAATCTAACTTGAAACTGGCTAGCGGTATTGCGCCTATTCCTGAAATGATAGAAAAAGGGATTACTGTAGGTCTTGGTACAGATGGTTCTGCATCAAATAATAATGCGGATATGCTTGAAGAAGTTCGTTTGGCAGCGACTTTACATAAAGCTCGTCTCTATGATCCAAAGGCTATTCCTGCACAAGCGGCTTGGAATATGGGGACTATAGAAGGGGGCAAAGCTCTTGGATATAATGATCTCGGTAAAATTGCAGTAGGTCAACGGGCAGATATCGTGTTGTATGATGTATCTGGTATGCATTGGATGCCTCGATATAATGATGTAGCAGCACTTGTATACTCAGCTAATAGCTCTGATGCAAATACAGTTATTGTAGCCGGCAAGGTTCTTATGAAAAATAAAGAACTATTGACTATCGATGAAGAAAAATTGCGTAGCGAAATCGATAAGGCTCAAGAGTATTTTAAAAACTAAGATTATATACCTCATATAATGAAAACCCACTCATGATATAGTTCATAGAGTGGGTTTTGTGTTGTCTAGCATAATACGAATTCTATTTAATCGCTTTCACCAAAAACATAGGCACAGGGATATAAAATTCATCTTCTTCTGCATAGATGCGAAGTCCTACAGTCGAATCTATTGTTACGGTAGCATCATAAGATTCTAGAAGCTGTTTATCCCATTCAGGACGATCTGTGCCGCTAATAGATAACATATGATAGATGGTGTGACATTTTTCTAATAGTTCAGATTTGATATGTTCATGCGCATTGTGAACAGATTGAGGTAGATGGTGATGATTTTTAGCGTGTTCTGCATCATAATTTAAAATCATACCGCCAGATTTAAGAACTCGTAACCATTCCTTATACGCTTGATCTGGATGTGGTAAATTCCATGTTACATTGCGAGCTACAATAATATCAAAGGTGTTGTCATCAAAATTTAGGTTTTCAGCGTCCATAACAGCAAATTGGGCTGTACTACCAACAGATTGAGCTAATAGTTTAGATTCTTCAATCATGTTAGGCGTAATATCGATGCCCATTACAGTATGTCCTAACTGAGACAGAATAATACTGAAAAAACCAGCACCACATCCGATATCTAAAATACGTAAATTAGATTTCCCTTCCATGTGTTTTACTAATTCATCGCGCCACAATAAAAGCTTAGGGCTTTGTAATTCTTTTTCACGCAATTTACGAAAATCCTTGGCACGCTCTGTCCAATAGGATGTAATAAATGTTTTGTCATCCTCCTTAGGATGAATAATATGATTAAATGAATCGTTCATAGTATCTCCTTATTTTTTACTGTACTAATAGTATCATACCTATGGTAGTATTCCTATGAAATATTTCATAAATTGACTACATTAGATATAATAAAATAGAAGCTCTGAAAGGAAGGAAAAGGATTATGATTTTGCAGACGGGACAAAGAACAGATATTCCTGCTTTTTATGGACAGTGGTTTATCAATCGTGTGAAATCTGGTTTTGTAGATGTACGTAATCCTTATCATCCTAATCAGATTACGCGGTATATGATTAATCATAACATCGTCGATGGCATCGCTTTTTGTACTAAAAATCCACTGCCATTTATACAGTATTTGCCGTATATTGCTGACTATCGTCAATATTGGCATATGACGATTACACCTTATGGTACTGATATTGAACCTTATGTACCTCCATATGAACAGGTGATTAATGGATTTAAAACTATTAGTAATGGCCTAAATCCTCAATCAATGGTATGGCGCTATGATCCGATTCTTATCAATCACACGTATTCTGTTGATTTTCATTGTGAAAGCTTTTACAAGATGGCTAAATCATTAGAAGGGTATACAGATACAGTGGTAGCCAGTTATTTAGATATATATGATAAGGTATTACGAAACTTTCCAGAAGGAAAACGACCACCAAAAGATATACAAATACGTTTGATGAAGAATTTGGTGGATATTGCTAATCAATTTGGGATGACCTTAAAAACATGTGGTGAAGGCGATACTTTTAAATCTATTGGCGCTGATACGAGCGGCTGTTTAACCATAGATTGCTATGAACGGGCGTGGAATGTAAAATTAAAGGTGCCTAAGAAAAGACCGGCGCGACCTGAATGCAATTGTTATTTACATGGCGATATAGGGGCGTATGATACATGCAGTCATTTTTGCCGTTATTGTTATGCTAATACAAATCAGCATGCTGTACGTATCAATAGAAATAACCATGATCCTCAATCCTCATTGTTGATTGGACATATAAATCCTAATGATACTATAAAAATTAGTTGCGCATCTAAATATAGTATTCCCGTCCAAAACAGCCTTTTTGACCTATAATTTCAGGGGTAAAAATATTATTGCAGTTTTTTGATCGAATTTGCTTGTCAATGAAGCTTTTTTGGAATGTATATAAGTAGAAGAGGAATGTAATTTATTTATTAAAGGAGGTGTCTTATGATTACCTATAAAAATCAAGTATCTGCAGAATCTGATTTACCCGTATTAGCAATTTGTTATGATTTCGATAAGACCTTGTCACCTGATGACATGCAAGCACAAGGCTTTATCCAATCTTTGAATGTAGACGTCAACGAATTTTGGAAAGAATCGAATACATTGGCTAAAGAACATGATATGGACAATAACTTGGCGTATATGTATATGATGGCTACTAAATCGTATGGTAAACAATTCCTTACGAAAGAGGTATTAGCCGATTATGGAAGTAAGGTGGCCTTATATAATGGTGTGAGTAGTTGGTTTGAACGTATCCGCCAGTACGGGTTAAAACAAGGTGTACAAATCGAACATTACATCATATCTTCTGGCTTAAAAGAGATGATTGAAGGCACTGAAATGGCAAAGAATGGAGCTTTCAAAAAAATCTATGCCAGCGCATTTATGTTTGATGATAAAGGAGTTGCCGTCTGGCCTGCACAAGCCATCAATTACACGAATAAAACGCAGTTCTTATTCCGTATACAAAAAGGCGTGTTAGATATAAATGATCCCGGTGTAAACGATTACATCCGTTCTGAAGAACAACGTGTACCGTTCCGCAATATGATTTATATAGGTGATAGTGATACAGATATTCCTTGCATGAGTCTTGTTAATGTAAATGGCGGTCATTCCATTGGTGTATATGATCCAGATAGCAAGAATAAGGATAAGGTTTATAAAATGATGCAACATCATCGCATTCGTTATTATGCACCGGCTGATTATACAGATGGATCTGATTTAGATACTGTGGTTAAACAAATCATTCAGAAAACAGCGGCTTATGAAGCATTAGAACAACAATATGTACGTAATAAGCATGAAGCAGAATCACATAGATAGGAGTTTCTATAATGAATACACAGGATATATCAAAAGAATGGATAGACACATTTAATCATCTCGGCAGTGAGGGGAAATTAAAAGCACCAGTTGATTATCATGCCATATTCGAAGCTAATGAACTATTTGGCAAAAAATTATATACATTGCAGATGGGACATATAACTTTTCCTACAGGTCATATTGTTGCTTGTGATCCTTTAACACACTTAGCTGCTGTTAATAATAAGACATATATACGTACTGTAGAACCAGGAACTTATCTGATAGAAACAAAAGTAGCTGAACTAGATACAGATTATTATCGTTATGTATTATCTAGGGTATTATTTAAGAATACAACACCTGTCCAATATGAGTTAGCCCTTAAAGGTCATGAGAATTTAAGCGAGTTAGAAGATGGTGAAAGTTATATTGGCTTCCCTGTAGACGCAGGATTAGCAACCATTGTAGATGAGGCCACTGTTCGTGCATATAAAGAATTTGATCGTCAGTGGTATGAACAACATCCTGAAGGCAATATTTATGATGATTACTTTGATGAGCTATTTAAATTAAATGCCATAGCGTATCCTAAATTTCAACGACCAGGTGGCGATTGGATTAACTTCAAAATACCAAACACCGATTTATATGTACCAATGATACAATCTGGCTTTGGTGATGGTTTATATCCTGTATATTGGGCTTTTGATGAAGCCGGTGATATATGCCAAATCATTATTGAATTTATTAGCTGTAGCTCTAATGATTAGTAATAAAAATAGTATATAGATATATGAATACAAAAATAAGGCGCTTAGCAATGCTAGGCGCCTTTAATGTATTAATTTTATATTTGATTATTAGATGCCAAAAATCCAGTTAATAACTACACGTAAACAACTGAGACCTACAACGATTTCTGCAAGAAAACGTAAGGAATGTTCCATGCCATTACCAAGGTTTTTTAAACTGCCAATTTTAGCTTTACTTACGATGTCACACCAGCACATATAATTATCCTCCCTTGAGAGCAATATGAGAAATATACATAGTTTATATGACTATTTTACAACTATATTCGATAAATTTCAATATAGAAATGAAAAGAAATATAGGCTAGTGTTTCTTTTTTTACAATTACTTCCGATAACGATAATTTATCGGAAGTAATTTAGAGCATAAAAATTGGGCCTAAGCTAGGCCCAATCATTAGTTTCAAGGTTTTTAGTTTTTACGTTTAAATGTATATGGTTCGTATTCTACTTCGTTTTTACGACCTGTCCACCAAGACCATAAGGCTTTGGCGATTTTCCATGCGATGTATCCTGCGATGATACCTAATACTAATCCAGTTAATACATCTGTTGGATAATGTACAAATAGGTATACGCGTGCAAATGCTACTACGCAGGCTCCAATTAACGCTATAACGCCCCAGAATTTCTTTGTTGGACATATATTACTTAATCCCAAGTACAATGCTGTTGCAGCTGCAAATGATCCAAAACTATGCCCCGATGGGAATGAATATGTCGTTGCTGCTGGTGGTGGCGCTACCAATGGTACCTCAGGAAAATCTACAAATGGTCTTAAACGCGCTACATGAGGTTTTAGCCCTTGGTCGCCTATGATGAATACCAAGACTAAGGAAATAAACATTCCAAGGCCAATTACACGATATTTTTTTTGAATCATTAATATAATAGATATTAAGATCCATAAAGCACCTGCACTGGTAATTTTTGATAACCAGTACATGATTGGTGTTAAATAGGAACTAATAAAATGTTGTTGTATATAAAATATGACTGTATGGTCAAATTGTAAAATTGTATCCATAGTGAACCTCAACTTATAATTTTAATTGATAATTATTGAGAATGAAATGTGTAATTTTAGCGTTTTTAGGTATAAAATACCTTACTACAAGTTAAAATAATAGCCTAATCTATGCATTCGGTCAATAGATTAGGCCATATTTAATAGAATGTTAATATTTATCTTTTTGTTTTACTCTTTGTGAGTCTTTTTTTGCAGGTTCTGGTGCTGCAGGTTTCTTAGTAATAATCGTATCTACTGGATCATATGTAGACTCAAATACATCTGTTGTAGTGACCCAATTACCATATGTTATTGTACGATACGTATTAATTCTAAATCCAATATGACCTTCTTCTGTACTATCCTCTTTGGCAGAAGGGTCGATTTTGGTAATTGTTTGATTAGGAATATCTGTACGATCACCTACACTAATGGAAACGGATTTTGGTACGTCTTCTGGTACACCTATGATATATATAGTTAATTGGCCATTATTCATAACACTTAATACATAAATATTATGAGCATAGGGATTTTTAAATTGAAAGTCCAAATATCCGTATGCAACGGTTGCATCACGTCCTGCAGGAATATAGCTGACAGGTTCAAAATGAGGTGTCCGCTCAATGATGTTCATACCAGATAGTAACGCAGTGTTAAATAATGTAGAGCTAACTTGGCAAATACCGCCACCAATACCTGGTACTAATTTTCCATCAATAATAACTGGTGCATCATCATAGCCAGCTTCGGCAGTGCGCTCACCAACAACATCGTTAAAGGAAAAGACTTCACCTGGTTTAACCAAAGTACCACTAATTTTGGTTGAAGCTAATTCAATATTATGTGTTCTATTGGTGTTAGACGCATCAAAATTTGTAGTATAACTACCTAGAACAGCTGTTAATGTTTTTACGTCATCGTTTGTAACACGAACTGTATCTTTAGATGTAAATTCTATAGAAATATTATTAAAATCATTTTCTTCTAGTTGAGCTTTTAATTGTTTTATTGTCTCATCAATATCAACGCGTTTTCCTTCTTTTGAAGGCGTCATCTTGACTTGACCATTTTCAACCGTTAATAATGCATCATGACCAGATACATCGATTTGCTTTGCTAGTTCTGTTAAATATGCTTTTGCTGTTACTTCATCCAATTTATATACTGGATTCATGTGCACTTTATAGATAAAGGCAGTGATTCTATGTATAAGGAGTGTTTTTAAATCATCTTCATAACCGTAGGTAAAAATGTTAGATTCCGTACTATCTGTATCAAGCGTAATTCCTAAATCTTTTACTTTTACTGGTCGCGTACCTTGATTGGGAATTGTTATAGTAATTGTTTTATTATTATTAGCCTCTGTATGAATTAAGGAGCTAACAGCATCTCTAGAATACCCAGAGATATTTTGATCCTCATAATATAGGCCATATGTAATTGTGCCATCCGTAGGAATTAAGCTGCAACTACTAGTAAATAGACAAGAACCGATTAATACACTACATAATAATTGTTTTAAGTTCATCATTATATCTTTCAAATAAAATTCGAGAAATTTCGTTCAAAATCATCTAATTATAGCATAATTCCATGTTTCTATGTGATACAATAATAGCATAGTGTTAGTAAAAGGATTATATATGTCACAGTCTAAAGAAGAGAAAAAACATTTCTATTTGCGCCATAATGATGCGTTAATGAACAGTACAAAATTATCTATGAAAGCAAAACAAAGTATTTTACTTTCAAAGGCTGAAAATACGGTAAATGCCTATGAGTCAGATTGGGATGACTTCGTTGATTGGTGTAATTACCAAAAGGTATCCTATTTTCCTGCCACACCAGAAACAATCGTTAATTATATTAATGATCTAGCAGACTATGCAAAGGCCAATACGATTGCACGTCGAATTAGTGCTATATCAGAAAACTATAATGTTTCTGGTTCTAGAGAAAATCCATGTATGTCCCCTCTAGTGAAGCAAGCTCTGCGGGGAATACGACGTTTAAAGGGAACCTTTCAACAAGGTAAGACACCTATTTTACTGGATGATATTGAAGATATTTTAGAATGTATCGATGTTAGTGATAGTCCAAAGATTCAGAAACTACGAGATAAAGCAATTTTGCTCATTGGATTTATGGGTGCTTTTAGACGCAGTGAAATTGCAGCCTTAACTGTAGAGAATTTAAAGTTTTCTCCACAAGGCCTTGAGATATTTGTCGCTTCATCTAAGGCTGACCAAGAAGGCCAAGGTGCTATTGTAGCAATTCCAAGTCTACAAGGCTCTCCATTGGATGCCGTACGAGCTTTAAAAAAATGGTTAACTGCCAGTGGCATTACATCTGGACCTGTATTTCGGGGCTTTACTAAATCAATGTCATTACGGAAAACGGCAATCTCTGATAAGTCCATTACAGAGATTGTAAAAAAATATATTTCTCTTATTGGTCTTGATCCTGCTATGTACGGTGCTCATAGCTTGCGTCATGGTTTTGCTACAACTGCGGCGGCCTATGGTGTTGAAGAACGTAATATCATGCGTCAAACACGCCATCATAGTGTAAATATGGTACGCCGCTATATTAATGAGGCGAATAAGTTTGTTGATAATCCTATTTCAACAATTTTCGAAAAAAGATTAAAATAATATCGTATAATGGAAATGGCTAGTATAGATGATTTTCTCATTGAAGAACATCTATACTAGCCATTTCGTATATATTTAATTTTGAGCCATATAGTCCATAGCTCGTGTTGGACTATCAGTTTTATATACAGGAACCTTTATTTTTGTTCCTGGTGTTAAATTACCAGAATCAGAAATATTATTTAATTCCTTTACTGTATGTACTACCTCACGAACATCTACATTAGATGAAGTTGAACGTGATGCAATATCCCACAAGGTATCCCCAGATTTTACGGTAACCTCTTGAACACTGTATGATTCCATAGCAGGAGTTGTTTGTTGATAACCTATAACCATTGCAAAACAGATACCAAGCATAATCATAATGTGTTTCATAATACATTACCTCTTTAATATATCGAACATAAAATTCAGAACGTTTGTTTGTTTACAATATGATAATAGCACACAAACGAATGTTCGGTCAAGCATTTTAAGAACAAATGTTTGCAAAAGTGTAAAAATACCTATATAATAAGGTTATAAAGAAAATAATTATAGTATATACTATTACATATCCCATTTTTAGTACATATATGGAGGTTCCTGTGAGACGCCCGGCTACTGATATTAATACAAAACAACGTCGTATATTAGAGTTTATTCGAGATTCTTTACATAATGAATATCGTTGCCCTACTGTTCGAGAAATTTGTGCGTATGTAGGTCTTAGTTCTACGTCCACTGTTCAATCACATTTAAATACGTTAGAAAAATTTGGGTATATTAAACGCGATCCTAATAAAAATCGTGCCATTACGATTTTAGATGAAGGAAAACCAAAGGTTTCTGTATCTAAAGAGAACACTGAAACTACTAGCTCTGATAATTTTGAATTCCTTGGTGCTGGATTAAAACAAGTGCCCCTTATCGGTACCGTTCAAGCAGGTACACCAATTACAGCGGTTGAAAACTTAGAGGCTACATTGACATTACCAGTTCAACTTACAGGTGATTCTGATTGCTTTATGCTTCGTGTTCAAGGCGAGTCGATGATGAATATTGGTATGTATGAAGGTGATATGTTAATTGTACGCCATCAAAATACAGCTAATAATGGCGATGTTGTAGTGGCTCGCATCGATGATGAAGCAACTGTAAAGCGTTTTTATAAAGAAAATGGTCATATTCGTTTACAACCTGAAAATGATAACTTTGATCCTATTATTGTGGACGATTGTCATATCGAAGGTCTTGTGATTGGTCTAGTTAGAGATAGAATATAAGATATTGGTAACGTATGTAATAAGTCCCCATTTACTGGAGAACCAGTAAATGGGGACTTATTGTATGTTGCCGTTTTTTTGTTTATAATGAAATTTTATCTCTACGTATACTAGCGAATATAGCACCTGATATGTTATGCCATACACTAAAAATAGCACCCACAAGGGTTGCAAGCGGATTTAAAGCAAAATTAGTTGCTGCTAACGTAACGGCTAACCCACTATTTTGCATACCTACTTCTATTGCTAATGCAGTAGTTTTATCGTATCTTAATTTAAGAATTTTTCCTGCACATAAGCCTAATAGTAATCCTAAGATATTATGTATACCAACTACAACAAGTGTTAGTAAGCCAGAAACTAATAGTTTGTCCCTATTAACTGCAATAATGGCCGCTATTAATAATATAATAGCAATCATTGAAAATATAGGACTTATGCTAGTTAATGTATTAATATTTGATTTACAAACATATTGAATGACACCACCTAATAAAATTGGTACAATAATGACTTTCACCATTGTAATCATCATAGGGAGTAATGCAACATCTACCCAAGCACCACCAATATATAAAATCAATAATGGTGTTACAATAGGTGCTATTAAGGTCGATGCGATTGTCATTCCTACTGAAAGCGGTACATCACCTTTAGCAATATAGGTAATAACATTACTTGCTGTTCCACCAGGACAACAGCCTACTAATATGACCCCGATTGCAATATCTGGTGGTAAGGTGAATACATGGCAAATGGCCCATGCCAATACAGGCATGATTGTATATTGTGCAAGAACACCGATACAAATATCTTTTGGATGTCTAAAAATATTACATAGATTTTCAAACTTAATAGTGAGACCCATCCCAAACATAGCGATGCCAAGTAAAAATGGTGTATAAGCTATAGCCCATGTAAAATATTCCGGCACTATATAGGCTATACATGAAAAGCCAATAATTAGGACCATTAAGTATTTGGAAATAAATTGAGTTATTGTTTGTAAAGAGTGCATAACCTCTCCTCTCTAATTTGCATCGAAAGAGAAGTTATCGATAAGGCGTGTAGAGCCAATATATACAGCCATAGCGACTAATACTGGAGCTGTAATCTCTTGAACTGGTTGCATTGTAATAGCATCAACAACTGAGATATAATCTATTTTTGCTAATGGCTCTGTATTAACTATGTTTGTCATAACATTAATGATACTATCAGCAGAGGCTCCACGATTAATATATTGTTTTCCTTCTTGAATAGCTTTATATAATATTGTAGCAGCTTTTCGTTCTTCACTAGATAAATATGTATTACGAGAAGATTTTGCTAATCCATCGGATTCACGAACAATTGGTACTCCAATTATATTGACCGGGAAATTTAAATCAAACACCATTTTACGAATAATGGCTAATTGTTGTGCATCCTTTTCACCAAAGTAAGCATTGGTAGGTTGGATTATATTAAAGAATTTTGCGACAACAGTACAAACCCCTTGAAAGTGAATGGGTCTACGAACGCCACACAATGTATCAGATAATTCAATAATATTTACAAAGGCCTTTTTATCATGATACATTTCATTTGGACTAGGCGTAAATATTAAATCAACGCCATGTGATTCACATAATGTTTTATCTCTATTTAAATCACGTGGATAGGAACTTAGGTCTTCATTTTCTCCGAACTGAATTGGATTAATAAAAATAGATACCACAACTTTGTCATTATTTTTTCTCGCTTCATCAATTAATGCAGCATGACCATCATGTAAATATCCCATTGTAGGAACAAATCCAATTGAATACCCTTGTTTTTTCCAAGTGTTTATAGTATTTCGTACTGCTTCTATTGTAGTTAAAATTTCCATAAGAATTCCTCCGTTTTTGTAAATGTGAAGATAGTCCTATACAGTCTACTGTAATTCGATCAATGACAATTATTGTTGATCAACTAATAAACCATGTTTTTCATAGTTTTTTATATGACTTATCTTGTTCTTTTCATCTACAAATACAACGAGAGGCTTATGGCTCTCAACTTCAGTTTCATTATATGCCGCATAGCACATGATAATAATTTTATCATTAACCTGTACATGGCGTGCAGCAGCACCATTCAAACATATAACGCCACTACCGGATTCTCCAGCAATCGTATATGTATTAAATCGTGCTCCATTATTAACGTTTACAATTTGAACTTGTTCATATTCTCGTATGCCAGATGCATTCAAAAGATCTGTATCAATAGTAATGCTCCCTACATAATCAAGTTCTGCTTGTGTCACAGTAGCTCTGTGAATTTTACTTTTTAACATTGTTAGTTCCATGTTAAACTCCTTGTGTTTTAAATGTAACCGCCATATGGTCGGTTCTAACGTTCACAATTTGCCCGTTTATCATGAATTAACAGTAGACTAGAGTATAGTTAAAATAAATACTATCTCCAAATGAGATTATACCATAATACTGTTCTTATGCTCATACAATATATTTATAACTATGTGATAAATATTTATAATTTTAGTTTATAAATACAAAAAACCAGCAACTACAAGTTGTAGTTGCTGGTTTTCAATATTTATAAATTATTTTTGATAATCAGCTAATACCTTATCAATGTAAGCGGCTTCTTCTGGAGATGGTTCACACATTGGTAAATTAAATACACCGGTAGGTAAACCCATTTTACGAGCTGCATATTTAACTGGAATTGGATTTGTTGTAATAAACATAGCCTTAGTAATTTCAGCTAATTTTTGATGTAATTGTGTTGCTTTTTTATTATTGCCTTCTTCAAAAGCAGCAATCATATCATTCATATCTTGACCGGCCACATGAGATACTACAGAAATCACGCCTGTGCCGCCAACGGAAAGAATAGGCAATGTAAGACCATCATCACCGCTGTATACCATGAAATCATCACCAGGCATTAAACGTTTAATTTCTGAAGCAATCATCAAATTACCACTAGCCTCTTTAATGGCACAAATATGTGGATATTCTTTATGGAGGCGAGCTAATGTAGCTGGGAATATTCCAGTTCCTACGCGACCAGGTACATTATATACCATGATTGGTAACGTTGTAGCCTCTGCAATAGATTTAAAATGCAAATATTGACCTTGTTGATTAGGTTTATTGTAATATGGTACAACTACTAATAATCCATCAATACCAGGAATCGCAGATACTTCTTTCACAAAGTCTACAGAACCTTTTGTATCATTGGAACCTACATTAGCTATAATAGTACCTTTATCACCACACGCCTTAGCAATCGCTTTAAATAAAGCAATCTTGCTTTCACGGGACATAGTAGGATTTTCACCTGTGGTACCACAAACAACTAAGCCATCAGACCCATGATTTAATAGATGCTCTGCAATGGCAACTGTATTTTCAATGTTGACTGATCCATCTTCGTTAAAAGATGTAATCATAGCCGTTAATACACGACCAAAGGTTTTCATATGTTTCTCCCCCTTGATAGATATTAAAATGCTTCTTTTTCTACCAAGTATTCTGCGATTTGCAATGCATTTAATGCAGCACCCTTACGAATTTGGTCACCTACGATCCAGAAATTCATGCCTTTATCATTGTATAAATCTTTACGGATACGACCGATTTCACAGTCATTTTGATTAGATGTATATAGTGGCATAGGATATTCTTGTTCTGCTGGATTATCTTTTACTTGTAATCCTGGGAATGCAGCACAAGCCTTGCGGAATGCTTCTACAGATACTGGTTCTTCTGTTTCTACTAATACGGATTCAGAATGAGAGCGATATACTGGAACACGAACAGTTGTTGGCACTACTTGAATAGTGTCATCATGAAGAATTTTATGTGTTTCATTTACCATCTTCATCTCTTCTTTAGTATAATCGTTTTCTAAGAATACATCAATTTGTGGTAACAAATTGAACGCAATTGGGAAGTGTTTTGGTGCAGAACCTGTTGGCAACAAGTTTGCAGTCATTTCCTTGCCTTCAGCATATTCTTTTACTTGGTTTTGAAGTTCTTCAATACCTTCTTTACCAGCGCCAGATACAGCTTGGTAGGTAGATACTACAATGCGTTTAATTGGAGAAATATCATGCAATGGTTTTAAGCCAAGGCTCATGATGATTGTAGAACAGTTTGGATTGGCAATGATACCCTTATGTTTCAAAATATCTTCAGGGTTAACTTCAGGCACAACGAGTGGTACTTCTGGATCCATACGGAATGCACTGGAGTTATCAATAACAATAGCACCGCGTTTAGCTGCTTCTGGCGCTAATGTTTTAGAAATAGAGCCACCTGCAAATAAAGCGATATCGATGCCATCAAAGGATTCAGGTTTAGCTTCTTCTACCACATATGTTTTGCCACTAACTGTTAGCTCAGTACCTGCAGAACGAGCAGAAGCCAATAATTTTAAATTTTCATAAGGAAAATTACGCTCTTCAATAAGTGTAATGAATTCTGCCCCTACTGCACCAGTAGCACCAAGAATTGCAAGATTAGGTTTTTTCATTGTGTATCTCCTCAAATAAATTTACTGTTATGATGAATTATAAATAATGTTCTAAGCCATATGTTAAGCCTGGTTTAGAGGCAATTTTCTTACATGCTAGTACAACGCCAGGCATGAAGGATAAACGACTCAAGCTATCATGACGAATTGTTAATGTTTCATCATAACCGCCAAACAATACTTGTTGGTGTGCTACATACCCAGGAAGACGAACACTATGAATTGTAACATTATCTACCTTTGCACCGCGTGCACCTGGTAAACTTTCACGTGTTAAATCTTCAGAACCTGTCACATTAGCAGCTTCTTTTGCTTCGTTAATCAATTTAGCAGTTAAAATAGACGTACCGGATGGTGCATCATATTTATGGTTGTGATGCAATTCAATAATTTCTACATCAGGGAAATATGGTGCTAATTCAGCAGCCACTTTCATCATCATAACAGCGCCTAATGAAAAATTAGGTGCTACCAAACAATTGGCATTATGTTTTAAACCGATTTCATGTAGTTCGTTACGTTGTTCTTCCGTAAGTCCTGTTGTGCCAATTACAATATGTACGCCAGCACTGAGAATCTTTTTTGCATTTTCGAAAATAACAGCAGGATTCGTAAAATCAACGATAACATCAGGTTTATTATCACCTAGTACTTCATCAATAGTTTCAGCCATTGTAATTTGTAATGGTTCTATTCCTGCTACAGTGCCAACATCTTGACCTGCCTTAGAAGGATCGATGCCACCTACCATTGTTAATTCAGAATCTGCATGTACTGCTTTTACGACTTCGCGGCCCATTTTGCCACCAGCACCGTTTACCATTACTCGAATCATAGTTACCTCCAAAAAAGCCAGTGGAGGTATCCACTGGCTTAATATATACGATACATCGCTAATTAAACAAGAATTATGATAGCACTCCACCAATTATAATATTGATGACAGTCGTCTACCTATTAAATAGACAACCAGCACGATGATTTGGCCATCATCCCACTTCGGCAAGTACACCTTTTATCATGACTCATTGTTTGCCGACTCCTCATGATGACTATTTATACTCGCGCCTCTACCTTATTATTGAGTTAATATAATAAGTATAAGTAATTATGCGTATTTAGTCAATGAAAATGGTCAATAAGTTCTTGTGCAGCAGCCAGTGCTGTATGAGACATTCCCTTACCGGACATCATAGATGCGATTTGTGAAAGTCGTTCATCCTCGCTCAATTCAGATAATGTTGAAATGGTACGGCCCTCTTGTTCTTGTTTAGACAAGTGATAATGTTGTTTTGCAATACTTGCTGTTTGAGGCAAATGGGTAATACAGAACACTTGATTTGTTTTAGATAATGCTAAGATTTTTTCGGCTACTTTTAATGCGATATCACCACTAATACCAACATCGATTTCATCGAATACAAGGGTTTTATGATTATCTGTACGGAATACAGATTTAAATGCTAATGCAATACGGGCTAATTCACCACCAGATGCAACCTTATGCAATGGTAGTAATTGTTCCCCTTTATTAGCCGTAAATAATAATTCAATAGATTCAGCGCCTAAAGGTAACAATTCATCACTAGGTTCTATATAAAAGCGAATATCCCCTTTTTCCATCCCTAAATCTATGATTTCCGATTGCAGTTGTTTGGCGATGATTTCAGCATTCTTCTGACGAATGGTAATTAAAGCTTGTAAAGCCGTTTTCGCAACCTGTTCTTTTTCTTGTAGCAGCTCTTCTAATTGATCTTGTTCACAGACTTCGGACTCTAGTTCTTCTAAACGTTGCTGTGCTTTATTTTCGTAATTTAATATGTCCTGTACAGTATCACCATACTTCTTTTTTAGACCGTAAATGACAGAGTCTCTATCTTGACAATATGCATAGCGTTCTTCGTCATAACTTATAGAATCGCGATATCGATCAAGAGATTGAGCGGCTTCTTCTAATTGAAAGTAGGCAGAGTTAACGAGTTCAGATATTTCTTTAACTTCCTCGTCATATTTAACTAGATCATTTACTTCTACCTTAATAGAGTTAACCGTATCTAGTAATGGATGTCTTCCACCATAAAAGGCATCATAACAAGATCCAAGCACCTTATCGATATGGTCAAAACTATCCAACCGTTTAAGTTCTTCAGCTATAGCCTCATCTTCGCCTATTTGAAGTCCTGCATCTTCAATTTCATCAATCTGAAAACGAAGCATATCAAGCTCACGGGCCCGCTCAGCCATATGTTCAGATAAATTATCTAGTGCTTGCTTGGCTTCTTTATATTCTTTATAGGCTATTTTATATTCTTTATAAGCCTTAATGCTAACCTGGTTATATCCATCTAAATACTCATGGTGTGAATCTGGATTTAATAATTTTTGATTGCTGTATTGGCCATGAATATCTGCTAATAATAGACCAATTTCCTTCAATGCTTTTAAAGGTATAGGCTGGTCGTTTGCCAAAATGATAGACTTGCCAGATTTATTAAAGGAACGAGATAAAATAAGTTGATTATCTTCGACTATGATATTTTTCGATTCTAATACATCTAATAAACTTTGGTGATTGGCAATATCAAAAATACCATCTATAACAAAACTATCTTTACCATGACGAATAAACTCGCTGCTAGCGCGTTCTCCTAATAGAATACTGAAAGCATCCATTAATATGGACTTACCTGCCCCAGTTTCGCCGGTAAAGATAGTTATGCCATCTTTAAATGAAATATTCATTTGCTCAATCAACGCAAAGTTGCGAATGCTCATTTGCGTTAACATATAATTAATCCTTCATTAAATCTTGAATTCTTGCAAGAACTGCAGGCACTTCATTTTCAGAGCGTGCGATGAGTAAAATCGTATCATCCCCTGCAAGTGTACCAATTAATTCAGACCATTTAGCATGATCAATAGAAAAAGCTACGGATTGAGCAGAGCCAGGAATCGTATGTAGCACGATTTGGTTCAAGCTATGATCAACCTTAATTAAGGAGTCTTGGAATAAACGGTTAATACGACTACGTGATAATACTACATTTTCTTCTGGAGATAATGCATATCGATAATGTCCATCGCCAGTAGGTATTTTAATTAACATTAATTCTTTGATGTCACGAGAGACAGTAGCCTGTGTTACTTCTATGCCTTCTTGTAATAAAGCAGCTGCTAACTCCTCTTGTGTTTCAATCGCCTTAGACTGAACAATTTCCTTAATTTTGTTATAGCGATAGCGTTTCATTTTTTGCTCCCTTTTTTAAACTTGCCCATAAAAGAGAATAGTATCTTTCTTACATTATTATACCATATATTCAAAATTAATATATGGTATATCCCGTATATAGCATACGCGTTATGCATATTGTACTAATAATTAATAATTCGTTAATTTATAGAGGATTTTACTGCTTATAAACACATATAATATATGGTTCATCTATTTATACAGAATTTATGATTAATGATTTTTACAGGTGTATTGCATAAATAAAAGACCCATTAATGGGTCTTTTATTTCGTATTATGCATTTTTAGTATAGTAAAAGTATAGAAAATTTTACTATGGAATACATGTTATCACAATTATCGTTTTTGAATTAAATATAATTCAGGTGGATTGTTAGCCTGATTAATTGGTTGCCAATGACACACATTATACTTAGCTTGATCTAATTGAGAAATATGTGTATGTAATGCTTCTTTCTCTTCCATTCCTTCAGGTGTACCTGGATACGCTACAATAGTTATAATTCCATCTTTAGCCAATTTAGGAAATGCATTATTAAGTGCTTCAATCGTATTTTTAGGCTGTGTTACGATACTATGATCTCCACCCGGTAGATATCCTAAATTGAATATAATTAAATCGATAGTATTTTCTTTTATTGCTTGATGAAGCGCAATATCATGAGAATTGTGTAAAAATGTAATTGTTACATTAGATTGTAATTTTTTAGAGGCCAATAATTCCCTACTAGCACTAAGTGCTTGTTCTTGAATATCTATGCCATATAAATGACATTCAGGTTGTGCTCGCTCTGCTAAATACAGTAGATCATGTCCATTACCACATGTTGCATCTACTACAACAGATGCAGACTTCATAATACGGTCCCAGATGAGATGTTGAAATTGAACTGCATTGTTGATATTAATCATACAGCTTCACACTCCTTATAATAACTCGTCCCTACGAGAAGCTAATTTTTTAAATAATGTACCAAAGAAACATTGATCTTTAAATCGAACGAATAAACAATACACGGGATTCGATGAAACATGTAACGCTTCTTTGTTAGTAAAGGAATAGTCAAATGTACCATCGATACAAATATGTAGTTTAGGCTCACGTTCTGGCATAGTTACTTGAATGGTATCGTGTTCTTCTAATACCATTGAAATTCCTTGTATTAAATGTGGTGCTACAGGCGTTACAATAATAGAACGATTATCCGGTTTCATAATAGGACCACCAGCGGATAAATTATACCCTGTAGAACCTGTAGCAGACGAAATAATAAGACCATCAGAAGGATACATTTGAGTGTGTTGTCCATTAACGGCCAAATTAATACGTGCCATTTTTGCAGGTTCTGATCGTGTGATGACGATTTCGTTAATGATTGGCACAAGCTCATCCTTTGTCCCATCTTCTCTATCAACATAAGCGTAGAGATGTCCTCTTTTTTCAATCGTATAATCACCTTGAGCAATACGTTTGATATGACTTTGTAATTGATGTACTTCAATTTGATTTAAGAAACCAAGTTCACCTAAGTTAATACCACATACAGGTATATTATAAGAGAAAATTTGACGTGCTAAATGAATGATAGTACCATCGCCACCAAAGCTAAATGCTACATCAATATGTTTAAAAATCTCTGGCCTAGGAAGTACATTTTCTTTTGGAATTTGTAATACCTTATAAGTATCAGGTATTTCAAGATCATCTGGTAAATATACTTCTATTTGCTCTTCTCTACAGATATGAGCTGCCATTTTAAGGACAGCCATGATTGTACTTTTACCCATATTAGGGAAAAAACCAATACGCATATATCTATCTCCTATAGCGTGTGAGCCTCATCTACAACTGCTGTAATTAATTCATCAGTAATAGATAATGCCCCTTCTTCAGATTTAGTAAAATATCCTAAAAATTCAATATTGCCTTCTGTTCCTTTAATTGGTGAGAAGGTTAATCCATGTAGATACAATTTGCAATCGTAAGCAACTTGTAATATACGTGAAAGCACCTCTTCATGTACGGCTCTATCTCGCACAATACCTCCCTTGCCGACCTTTTCTTTACCGGCTTCAAATTGAGGCTTGATGAGAGCTACTAATGAACCTGTATCCTTTAATAGTGTTGTCGCTACAGGCAACACCTTATCGAGCGATATAAAAGCAACATCGATAGAAATAAAATCTACTAGCTCACCTAATTGTTCTGCAGTAACCGCGCGTATATTTTGCTTTTCCATGTTGATTACACGTTCATCTTGGCGTAGTTTCCAAGCTAATTGGTTATAGCCTACATCAATGGCAAACACCTTGGATGCACCATTTTGTAATGCACAATCTGTAAATCCACCCGTGCTAGCCCCAATATCAACCATAACAGCACCAGTTAGATTTATAGGATATATTTGAATCGCTTTTTCTAATTTTAGCCCCCCACGACTTACATATGGTAAGGTATTGCCTTTCACTGTAATATTTGCATCTACAGGGATTTTAGTACCAGCCTTATCGATTCGTGTTGTATCCATAAAGATTTGACCAGCCATAATAGCGGCTTTTGCTTTTTCGCGACTTTCAAATAAGCCTCGGTTAACAAGGAGAATATCTAAACGTTCTTTATTACTCATATGACACCATTATATACATAGAAATATTGAATATAAGCTATTAGAATACCTAATACTAAACCACCGAATACTTCAACTGGCGTATGACCTAGTAATTCTTTTAATGCAATTTCTCTGTCTTTTAAAATAACAGGAATATTTCGTTTACTAAAATACTCCACAATCTGGTTTAATATTTGTGCTTGGCGACCTGCTTGACGACGTACACCAGACGCATCATACATGACTACAATGGAAAATACTAATGCTACCACAAATATATCAGTAATACCATTATTTTTAAAGTACAGTGCGGCAGTAGTGGAAATAACAAAGGATGTGTGTGAGCTAGGAAATCCTCCTGAACCTACTAAACGTTCAAAGCGCAATGTACGATAACGGACAAGTTGCCATAAGAATTTAATGGCTTGTGCTGAAAACCAGCCCCAAAATGCCGCTTGCGCTATATAATTATGACAAATTTCCTCTAAAATATGGTACATATAACTTCATCCTTTAATGTTTAATGTGTACGATCCATTAAATAATCAATAATAGCACTTAGTATGTGAGTATCATCTTCTATTGTTGCTAAAGCAGCATGTGCTTTTTGTGCTACTACATGCGCTTCATTGCGTGCCTCATCTAGACCCAATAAAGAAACATAAGTAGATTTATCTTGTCGTATATCACTACCAGGTGTTTTACCTAACTCTTCTATGGTTCCCGTTACATCAAGAATATCATCTGTAATCTGGAATAGCAAACCGAGACAATTAGCATATGTCATATAGGCTGCATATTTTGCTTGGTCAGCATTAGATAGAATGAGTCCTAATTCAATAGCCGCATTAAATAAAGCGCCTGTTTTTCCACTATGCAAAACTTTTAATTCCTCTAGTGGGATATGTTTTCCTTCAGATAGTAAATCAAAAGCTTGTCCACCTACCATGCCTTCAGGACCAGCTGCTGTCGCTAAACATTGAATAGCCTTGATTTTTTGCTCAGCTGATGCGGTTGTATTTTCACTACAAAGTTGAAATGCATAGGTCAATAAACCATCACCTGCTAGAATGGCCATACCATCTCCATATACCTTATGGTTGGTTAAATTGCCTCGGCGATAATCATCATTATCCATGGCTGGTAAATCATCATGAATTAATGAGTATGTATGAATACATTCCAATGCACATAAGAACTCTTTATATAATGATGCATCAACCTTCATTGCTTCTAAAACGGCTTTGGTTAAGATAGGACGAATTCGCTTTCCCCCTTGTAATAAACTATAGTTCATAGCTTCATATAAACGTTTATATTCTGGTATAGGGGAATTTAATACGGTACTTAACCATTGTTCAATTGATTGTTTGCTAGTTTCTAAATATGTCTTTAACATAGCTCATTACTCTCCGATGCGTACCTCTTCGATAATCTGTTGGATTTCACCTTCCACAGAATCCAACATATCTGCACATTCTTTCACTAAGGTTAAGCCTTTTTTATATTGATTTAACAGCTCTGACATAGATAATTCACCATCGTCAAGTTGGCGAACGATATCTTCAAGAGCTTTATATTTTTTTTCATAACTTTTCAGTGATGTTGCCATTCGGTACTACCTCCTCTACAACTGCTTTTATAGAACCATCACGCAATGTAATGTTAAATACATCTCCTTTGGCCATATTTTGAATTGAACTTATAGTATGTCCCTCTTTTTCTATTTTAGAATAGCCTTTCACCATTAAATGGAGCGGATTTTGTAGTGATAATTCTTGTGTTAATAGTGAAAGTTTATGTTTTTCTTGTTGACATCGTTGTGACGCTAGGGATTGCAATTTCTCCTTATAGGATTGT
This sequence comes from Veillonella sp. T34266-5, assembly GCF_002959815.1. NCBI lineage: Bacteria > Bacillati > Bacillota > Negativicutes > Veillonellales > Veillonellaceae > Veillonella > Veillonella sp. T34266-5. The sequence goes on along the minus strand of NZ_PPCZ01000013.1, from coordinate 25,534 downwards.
AGGAGAGAATTTTGCTTATGCAGTAATTGTAATGCAGGGAATCCAAGGCGACGATTGAAAATTGTACTTAATTCAATACGTTTTTGCTGTAATGTTTGATCCATCACATACTGTAAATAATCAAGTTTTTGTTGTAAATTCTGTTGCAGTGTAGTCAACGGAAGCACTGCGATTTCAGCGGCGTGACTAGGTGTAGCACCGCGCATATCAGCAGCATAATCAGCTAATGTATAGTCTGTTTCATGACCAACTGCAGAAATAATAGGCGTAGATGCATTGTAAATAGCTTCGATAACAACTCTATCGTTAAAGCACCATAAATCTTCCATTGAACCGCCGCCACGACCGACGATGATAACATCTACATCGGGATCTTTATCAGCCGCTTCAATTCCTTTTGCTATGATTGGACCAGCCGCTGTTCCTTGAACTGGTACGGAAAATAGTTTAAATTGCATAAGCGGATTTCTATGTTCACTAATATGTAATATATCGTGTAAAACAGCACCTGTAGAGGATGTGACAATACCGATACAACTTGATAGAACTGGTATTGGTTGTTTATGAGCATCATCAAAATAGCCCAATGCGGATAATTCTCTTTGCAGCGCATCGAATTCAAGTTGTAATGGGCTTTTTGAGCCAACCTGCATATCCGATGCGATAAGATTTAAACGACCCATTTTGTTATAGAAATTAACGGATGCCTTGATTGTTACTAATAATCCATTTTGGAATGCATTAGCGAGTCCTTTACTTTGAACCGTGCTAGACCACATCGTTACATCTATAGATGATTCTTCATCCTTTAAGGAAAAATACACATGGCCACTACTATGACGCTTAGCATTTGTTATGGTACCACTAACATAGACATTTTTTAGTAGATACTCTCTATCTATTGTTCGTTTTATTAAGTTATTTAATTGGGTAATACTCAATACATTCACGATATACCTACTTTTGTGTTGCTAAAAATGCTCCATAAGCATTTCCCGTAGCATTGTCGACAGAGAATTTAGGATTTGCAAAATGAACAGTTACGTTATTCTTATGACAAAAACCATTTAGACGATTGCGTAGTATAGAATTACTCATTACACCACCAACGGCAATTAATGTTGATACTGGTGTATGTTTGAGATGATAGGTTAATAATTTTTCCAGAGAATTTCCTATACAACTAAATAGTGCCTTACTCATAGATGCAGGTGACGCCCCTTTTTCGATATTACGCAGTGCAGCACTACAAGGACCAGCAAAGCTAATCCATCCTTCTTTAACCGAGGAAGGTAGCGGATCATACGTATCTGTTTGTGAAGCAAGTAGTTCTAATTCTTTGCCACAAGGAAATTGAATACCTAATGCAACACCTACACGATCGACAAATTGTCCGCCTTGTAGATCCTTAGAACCACCAATAATAGAGCTTTCAAAAATCCCCTTACCTTTATATTCTGTTAAAACGAGTTCTGTAGTACCACCAGAAAGATGTAAGCTATAGAATGGAATCGTAGGGACATGTCCAATTTCCCTTAGGGCTGCTAAAATATGATTTTCTTGATGAGCAAATTCATACATTGGTACTTGCATCATATGACTTAGTGATCTAGCAAAACCATGACCAACAAGAAAGGCCGGCATATAAGAATCATCAGAGCGTCTAGGAAAAGCACTAACACCAATACCCGATAATGGAACTTGAGGTAATTCTTCGATAAGACGAGGCAATACCTTTGTATGTTGAAACACCATATTAGATTGTTGAAGCCCTTTCATTCCAGGTTTTACATCCAAAATTTTTCGAGCTTCCCCTACTATATTTAGTTCATCATCAATAATGGCACAGCTCGTCGTATAACAGCTCGTGTCAATCCCAAGGTAGTATTGCTTCATTATTTACTCTTATTATAAGCATCTAGAATCGCATTGATTAATTTATAGGATGCATCAGATCCAAAGGATTTTGCTAATTGCACAGCCTCATTGATAACAATAGATGGAGATACATCTTCACTATTGTAGTTGAGTTCCCAAATAGCTAGGCGTAAAATAGCGCGATCTACTTTATCCATAAGTTCAAATTTCCGTTTTGTGCAATATGGTTCAACTATTGTGTCGATTTCTTCAAGATGAGATAATACACCATCGATTATTTGGTTTGCATAGGCAATATCCATAGATAATGAAATTTCACCATCTGGGAAGATGACATCATCCTTAGAAGTGTGAAATTCATTTGCGTATAGAACTTGGAATGCATATTGACGTGCTTCACGTCTATTTCTCTTTTTAGACATATTGTCTCCTTATTCTTTGATAATTCCTTCAATATGTACATCAACCTTTACGTGATCAAGGTCAAGCGTATTCTTTAGTGTTTGTTTAATTTCAGACTGTAATTGTTTTGCAATATCTATTACATTATATCCGTATAGACAACGTACATAAACATTAATCTCTATAAAGCCTTTTCTATGCTTTACATTAATGCCTGGTAAATTTTTTTGTCCAAAAGCGTTCGTTATACCATCTACAATTTCATCATATAAGCGTGGACTTAAGGAGTGAATACCAGGAATTGTGCTTAAGGGCTTAATAGCAACATCAATGATTACAGAATCGGCGATATCTACTGTTGCAGTATCTAATCCATAGTTTAATTTATCGTCTTGACTCATAGGCCCTCCTATTATTCATTACGCTGAATTGGTTCAGGTGTAAAATCATCAAAAATAATATCTTGGACTACGATGTCAATTGTTTCGACTTCTATTTCTGTATAATTGACGAGTGCAGTTTTAATCCGCTCTTGTAAGCGTAGTGCAATATCAGGTATGCGATATCCATAGGAGATGCTCACATATAATGTAACTGAAATTGCTCCGTCATCGTTAAAGGAAATCTTTACACCTTCATGGGCATTTTTACGACCAAAAAAGGTATTAACACCATCATTGAAGGTAGAACTCATATGATGAATTCCTTTAGTATCTAGTGCGGTCATACTAACAATAGTAGCATATACATTGTCAGCAATTTTAATTTTACCAGTTTCTAACTCAGTATTTTTCTTAGTCATATAGGCCTCTTTCAAAAAAGAGCACCTGTCCCTATATAATGACATAGACGACAAGTGCTCAGCTTAACAAAGATATATGGGGGACTATATTACATTTAAAAGATCTGGCCCACTATATCAATGAAATAGTTTTAGGCACGTTCGATGTATTGACCAGTACGAGTATCAATACGAAGTACATCATCTACTTCGATAAATAGAGGTACTTTTACAGTGTAGCCTGTTTCCAATACAGCTGGTTTATTACCACCTGTTGCAGTATCGCCACGGATACCAGGATCAGTTTCAACTACGCGAAGCTCTACGGCTACTGGCAAGTCAATACCGATTACAATACCTTGGAAGAACATGATGGATACTTCCATGTTTTCAAGAAGGAAGTTTTTAGCATCACCTAGTTGTTCAACATTCAATTCCACTTGATCATAAGTTTCGTTGTCCATGAATGTGTATGCGCCATCAGCTTCATATAAGTATTGCATACGACGACGGTCAACATGTGCTTTTGGCACTTTTTCACCAGCGTTGAATGTACGTTCTACTACGGAGCCAGTTTGCAAGTTTTTCATTTTTGTACGCACGAATGCAGCACCTTTACCTGGTTTTACGTGTTGGAAATCAACTACTTGCCATACATTACCGTCGATCTCAACGGTTACACCTGGGCGGAAATCATTACTGGAAATCATCTAACTCTTCTCCTTCTAAATACCTATTTCGATTAACTCTTTTGGACTATGTGTTAATAATTCACAGCCATCAGCCTTAACAATAACACTATCCTCTATTCTCAATCCGATTTCACCAGAAAGATAAATACCTGGTTCTACCGTAATGATCATATTTTCGGAAAATACCGTATCGGATTTCGGATTGGCCACTGGTTCTTCGTGGATTTCAAGTCCCACTCCATGTCCCGTACCATGATTAAATTCCTTGGTATATCCTTGTTCTCGTATATAGTCACGACATACTGCATCAAGTTCTTTGCCTGTAATTCCTACACGAACTGCTGCAACACCTCGTTTTTGAGCTTCTAAAACTATACTATACAATTTCTTTTGTTGCTCTGATGCGGGGCCCATAACGACTGTTCGAGTCATATCTGAATGAAACCCTTTATACACGGCACCAAAATCAAAGGTGATAAAATCACCGGCCTCTATAATCTTATCACTAGCTACACCATGAGGCATACTAGATCGATTGCCAGATGCTACAATTGTTGCAAAAGAAGGTTCCTCCGAACCTCGTTTTAACATTTCTGCTTCGAGTATGATACGTGCTTCATTCTCCGTCATACCCACCTTTAATTGCGGTAATAATGCGGCAAATGCATCATCTCCAATTTTAGCAGCTTTTCGCATTAATTCTAATTCATCTTCTCGTTTTACAGCACGCAATTTTGCAAAATGTATGGATGTAAAATTAAAGCGTTCATCTAATGTATCACATAAGGTTTCATATGTATCAACAGGCATATATTTTCCTTCAATACCAAAGAGACCATCGTGAATGTGATTGTCATTAAAAATATCTACAAGAGTATCCATAACTGATGATTCATATTGAATAACCTTATAGCCTTCACATTGTTTTGTAGCTTGCTCTGTATATCTAAAATCGGTAATCATAAATGCTTTGTCTTGTGTGACAATAGCAAATCCTGTGGTACCTGTAAAACCAGCAAAATAATGTAAATTTATAGGGTCAATTAAAATAACACCAGTTAATTCTTGTTCTTTAATATACTTTTGTAGCTGATTTAATCCGTTCATAATCATGCTCCTAGTCTATAAAGTACACCTTATAATACCATAAAATGCCTATATTGAATAGATTTTCATGCTATTTTTTAAAGTCTACCACATCTTGATCAGCTATTTCTGAATATGTATTAATAGCTTCAATCCCATCTAATGTAATATGACCTATGGACAATCTCTTTAAATAGGTAACTTCTCCTCCAGCAGCTCCAATCATACGCTTAACTTGATGGTACTTGCCTTCTTCAATGGTTATATGTAAAGAGCAATCAGAAAGAACGTCTATTTTAGCTGGTTTACATTGGGTTCCATCCCCCAATACTATCCCTGTTTCTATGCGTTCAAGGCCTTCTTTAGAGAGTTTACCATTAAATTCCACATAGTATACCTTCGGTACATGTTTGTGCCCGTTAATGATAGAATGCGCCCATATACCATCGTTTGTGAGTAATAATAGTCCTTCTGTATCTTTATCTAGGCGTCCAACTGGAAATACACCCATTTTCTTAAACTCAGGTGGTAATAAATCCATCACTACAGGATGAGTAGAATCTTCTACAGCCGTAATATATCCAGCTGGTTTATGAAATTTAATATAATACTGTTGTTTTGTTGATATTTGTACGCCATCAACTGCAATAATATCATCATCTATATGTATGGATTGGTCTTTTTTTAGGATAACAGTACCATTTACAGTAACACGTCCATCCTTTATGATTTGGTGAACTTCTTTGCGACTACCAAAGGCTTTATTGGCTAATAGTTTATCTAATCGCATCATTAATTCCTCTTTCATAGTATTTGAAAGAATAAATTATACATGCCCTCTCAAATTATCTACATGAGCAGTATCATTTAATAAGTTTAAAATATTATGGTCCGATGGTCCCATCCCGTTGTAAAACACGCGATTAATCGCAGTATTACCTTGGCTGAAATTCCAACAATGACCAATCGGAATATCGAGCATTTTACATAACAGTGTACGAATCGTCCCACCATGACAGGTTATTAGGATTGTTTCGTCATCATCATTTTGGCTTAAAAATTCTGAAAGACCATCCCATGCACGATCTTGTACTTCTTGAAAGCTTTCACCATTTGGCAACTTTACAATATCAGGTTGTCGATACATTTGATCAATAAGGCCTGGCCATCGTTCTTCGATTTCTGAGAACAATAATTTTTCCCAGTCACCAAAGTCGATTTCTCGTAACCGTGGATCTGTTGTAATTTCGATATTTCGATTACCACGAATCGTTTCTGCTGTTACAAGTGCTCTAGATAAGTCACTTGATAGAATACGATCAAAATGTACATCCTTCAATGCATTAGCGCAAGCTTTTGCCTGTGCTATTCCATTATCATTTAGAGGAACATCGGTTATGCCTTGATAGCGACCTATCTTATTCCATTCAGTTTCGCCATGTCTAATAATATATAATGTTTTCATGTTGTGTTCCTATTTCTCAAATATGGTACTTAATAAATGAATAAGTTCCACGTTATGTGCATGATCTTTTATAGCTATCCGCATCCATTTTGGGCCCAACCCTTTATAATTAGCACAGCTACGAATTAATATATTATGTTTTTCTAATCTAGTTTGTATATCAGTAACTGTAATATCAGGATTAATAATTTCAGTTAAGATATAATTTGCGGATGGCTTATAAACTACTAAATCTTTAATAGCCACTAATGATTCATACATATACTTTGCTTCATTAGCTAATACAGTCTTACTATCCTTTATATACTTAGTATCGTTCAGAGCAGATTCAATATAAGCTTGTGCCAATGTATTAACTGACCATGCAGGAATATATTGACGCAATGATTGTATCAATGTAGGATTTGCAAACGCTGCGCCGATACGAAGTCCCGGTACAGCATAAAATTTTGTAAAAGAATGTACGATAATTACATTGTCATATTGATTAATGAGTTCGCGCATAGAGTAGCTATTGTCTCGTAACGATTCATTACCAATAAAATCAATGAACGATTCATCGATAACAAGTAAACTATTAGCATCTTTTAACATTTGCGCTAATACTTTGATTGATTGTTTATCCAATAATGTTCCATCTGGATTATTAGGGTTACCTAAAAATACGACAATGCGTCCATCTTGACCTTTTAATTCAGCAGCAAATGTTTGTAATGCTAAATAAGGTACTTCAAAATATGGGGTGCCATCATCATTTTGTCGCTGACGATAAAAAATATCCCTCACCGGTATGTTAGCAGCATCCATAGAGGCTTGGTATTCAGAGAAACCAGGTGCAGGAACAAAAGCCCCTGTAAATCCAGGTAATCGTCCAACTGCATAGAGGAGCTCTGCAGCTCCGTTACCAAGAAGTATAGAACCCTTTTCTATACCATATACATTGGCAATAGAATTTATAACATCATCATTTGTAATATCTGGATAATGTGATATGTAATGTAATCGTTCGTTTAGTGCGTCTAAACCTTTTGGACTAGGTCCTAGTAGATTAATATTGGCACTAAAATCAGATATTTCAGATAGATTTATGTTGTGGTCATGAGAAAATTTAAAAATATTTCCCCCATGTGTATCTGGCATTGGCGTCCTCCTTTATCGCTTTATATATGTTAGTCCTTCATTTGTTGTTTCCACAATATCAATATATTGTAAGGTAGGTAATTTTTTTTCAATATATTGCCTACATTCATCAATAGCCGTATAATCGCTTGGAAACAACAGTCCCATTATAGTACCACTGTGAGCAATGATTGTACCAACGCTATGAAAGGCATTACCAATATCATGAAACTCATAAAGGTTAGGCTTATATAAAATGCGTTGATTAGCAAAGGCACTCAAGGTAGCTGCCTGTCCTATCAACGTAATGTCATGCGTTTCTAGACCTTTTTTAAAGAGATCTAACGATTTTCTAATGATAGGTTCTTTTTCGTGTATTTTATGGGATAAGTCTTTTTGTTGATTAAAAGAGATGGTATCAATAGTACCCCCTTCATCAAAAATCAGTATTTTTAAAGGCGGACAAGTTCCTAAAAAATTACAGATGGCCCCATTTATATAATCAAATTGTGTAATTCCAGGGTAAAAAGCAGCATCCGTCGGTTCTACTGATAAACAAATGGTTTCTAGCTCTTTTGGTGTTAATGCTCTATTACATGATAATGCAGTGGCCATTGCGGCTACTGCTATATCCGCAGAGCTAGATGCCATTCCTTTTCCTTGGATAATATCAGATCTTACATAGATGGCGGTATTGTCATGGCTTGGAATATGCAATATATCCTTTACTAAGTTACGAGCTTGACTAGACTTAGGTTGTAAGGAGCAATAATAGTGTGGCAATGGATGTGTTACCTGGCTCAGTGCATAGGAATAGCGGTTGATTGGACATGTCACAAGAAATGATTGTCCATCAATGGCCCCTTGGATAAATTCCCCACAAGTGCCTGGAGCACGAACATAATAAGTCACTAAATCCTCCTTATACAATAAAACGATCCATGTATAATTAAATGATTAAAGAATAGGAGCTTTCACAACAGAAGATAATAATGTCAACGTAATTATATATACTAATATTAACAAGACCTCTGTTACTTCTACTACGAATCCATATGTATCACCAGTCGTTCCACCTAGCTGTTTAACTATATAATGATTGATAATACGATTAATAATATAGCTAACGATCATCGAGAAAATATTGATTTCCATTAAGCCTACCAAAGCGTATGCTAGGCCAAAAATAGCTATGCTATATGGTATAAATGGAATCGAAAGCATACTTGTTATACCTAAAGCGATTGCATATAGTAATGATAAAAGTACACAAATGATAATAGGCATACAGAAAGTAGAAATAGTGCTCCATGTAATCACATGTTTTGGTGCATATACGGCGAAGGCTTGCCCCATACCGGATTTACGAGCATATGGATAGGAGCGAATACTTAAAATTAATGTGTATCTACTCATAAGAGGCATCATTACCAGTATAATAGGGATAAATTCAGGTATAGGAATCGCAGTTAATAGTTGCCATTTTAACAATGTGATAAATACAAAAGCTACAACCCCAAAGGAACCCACACGGCTATCCTTCATGATTTCTAATTTTTTCTCTCTTTCACGCCCTGAAAACAGGCCATCGCTTGTATCCATCAATCCATCAGCATGCAAGCCACCTGTGAATAAAAACTCACTGATAACAATAATAAGCATTAATGGCATGGGTGATAAAAATTGAGAGAATATAAAATAAATCAGTGCTAAAAATATACCGATAATTAATCCTACAAAAGGAAATGTAGCAACAGACTTACCAAAATCTTCCATGGACCATTCTGTTTGATTTACGATTTTTAGTCTAGTTAGAAATTGTAAGGCTATAAAGAAAGGTGTCATCTATGTATTACTCCATAAATTGATAAGCGACTATGGTAGTGATGATTATCATAAGTATTGATGACATATACATCATATATACACATCGAGTAATATGTAATCGATTAAGTGTTTCTAATGCATCACCCATATACTCACGAAATGTCATCTTTTTAAAGTATTGGTTATAACCGCCTAGGCGAATGTGCAATGCACCCGCCACAGGTGCTTCTGCATAGCCCCCATTAGGGCTAGGATGTTTATAGGCATCGCGAAGGCCGATACGAAATGCGGCCTTGCCATCAAATCGTAATATAAAGGCGGAAATAACTAATAAAAGAAATGTTAGTCGTGCTGGAATCCAATTTAATATATCATCTAAACGCGCAGCTACACGTCCAAAGAACATATATTTCTGGTTTTTATATCCCAACATGGAATCCATAGTATTAGCTGTACGATATAATATAGCCCCTATTGGGCCACCTAATATAAAGAAAAATAGTGGTGAAACAATGCCATCAATAGTATTTTCAGCTATTGTTTCTACTGTGGCCCGAGTAATTTCACTTTCATCAAGATCATCTGTATCGCGACCTACAATCCATGAAACGCGATGTCTTGCATCATCGATGCGACCTTGTTTCAGCAATCGATTAATTTCAAATCCAGCTGCGCCTAGTGAACGAGGCGAAATTGTGATGTACACAATCAGTACTTGAATGGCATATTCTACCCATTCATTGATAAGACTACCAATCCAAAGAAGTAATGAGGCTATGATGTAAACGGTTAACAATATAAAGCCAACCGTAATACCACCATACCAGAGTTTTTTTGTATCATTATCTGTATCTTTATAAAATACAGCCTCATAAAATGATATGACACGACCAATTAGAGCAACAGGATGAAATTTACTATTGGGATCACCGATAATCGTATCAATTATAAACGCAAAAATTGGAATACATACATAGTTATAATGTTTAAACCAATCCAAGAGTATGTTTAAATCCATTCATATCACCCATTATCCTTTAATAGAGTCATAATGTAATCCATATCTAAATGTTCTTCTACGATATCTGCTAAACGATTATATGCATTATTTTTATGTTCGAAATAATGGAATACAACAGGTGTTTCGTCTAATCCTTTACGTAAACGTAATTGATTTATAATAAAACGACGGAATTCATCGTTATCAAATACACCATGAATATAGGTACCCATAACTTGATGACGGCCATCGATAAATCCATCTACTACTGTTATAGGAGTTTCGCTACGTTTAGTAATCGTGAAACAACGTTTTACAGTATCATCATTTGGTGTTGTATCGCCCATATGGATTTCATATCCTACGAGTTCACTACCAGAAAATGTACCGTTAAGGAAATGTAAATTTTCCACATCAAATGTTACTTGATGTGTTGTTTTTTGATCCTTCATGGTTGTAGTAGAGTTAACTAAGCCGAGGCCTTCACTCTCCTCGATATCGCCTTCCATATGATGCGGATCATATATAGCAGTACCAAGCATTTGGTTACCACCGCAAATACCGATTACAGGAGTTCCTTTTTCCGCCAGTTCTTTAATCTCATTAGCTAAGCCGGAGTTTTTTAAATATGTTAAGTCAGCCAATGTATTTTTAGAACCTGGTAAAATAATCAAATCAGGCGTACCAATAACATCTCCAGGACCGACAAAACGAACGGAAACATCTGGTTCATAGTTCAACGCATCAAAATCTGTAAAATTAGAGATTTTAGGAGTTTGAATAACAGCAATTTGAATGTCTTTAGAACCTACATTCTTTTTGTTTTCCAAAGCTACAGAATCTTCTTCATCAATATCAAGATTTTCAATGGCAGGAATAACACCAACCACTTTTTTACCTGTTTTTTCTTCGATGAAAGTCAATGCTGGTTCTAATAACTTAATATCGCCACGGAATTTATTGATAACAATACCTTTGATTAAATCGCGTTCTTCTGGTTCGAGTAATTCTAATGTACCCACAATAGAAGCAATAGCACCACCTCTATCTATATCCGCAATGAGAAATACAGGAGCTTGTGTCATTTTAGCAATACGCATATTTACGATATCATTAGCTTTTAAATTAACCTCAGCAGGACTACCAGCCCCTTCGATGACAATCATTTCAAAATTTTCATCGAGAAAGGCAAGAGATTCTTTAACCTTATCAAGAGCTGTTAAAGAGTAATGGGTATGATATTCTTTGGCACTATACACACCAACAGGTTTGCCCATTAGAACAACTTGAGATGACTGATTTCCTGTAGGTTTAAGCAATACAGGGTTCATTTGTACAATAGGATCAATACCAGCTGCTTCAGCTTGGGCAACTTGAGCACGTCCTATCTCATCCCCCCATTTGGTTACATAGGAGTTTAAAGCCATATTTTGCGCTTTAAATGGCACAGTTTTATAGCCCATCCGATAAAGAATACGGCATAATGCAGTACATAAAATACTTTTGCCTACATTAGAGCTCGTTCCTTGGAACATGATTTTTTTAGCCATTTATATGAACCTCCTGAGATTTTAATTCTATGGTTACCCCACTAATCGTTAAATACATTTTATTAGCAGCACTAGCAACCTCTCGATTTACACGGCCAGTTATATCGCGAAAATATCTTGCCAATTTATTTTCTGGTACAATACCTAATCCGATTTCGTTGGTTACAAAAATAACAGTTTTATCATTACTGTTGTTAATTTCTTGTAATAACAATCGCAATTCTTTTAAAATAATAGATTCAATACGATTAGCATCCTCTTGCGTATTGATATCCCCATGAGCGAAGACGTGATTTGATGTAAACATAGTAAGACAATCTATTAAGATGACATCACTAACATTCTTAATTTGTTCCCAACTTTCATGTAAGTGTAGTGGGATTTCAAAAGTAATCCACTCCTTACCGCGGCGCAACTGATGCTTTTTGATGCGGTCTTTCATTTCGTCATCAAAAGCTTGTCCAGTAGCTACATAGGCTTTTCGCCCTTTTAAGGATAAGGCTAATTGTTCTGCAAATTCACTTTTTCCACTACGAGCTCCTCCGGAGCATAGAATAATTGTAGATTTCATAAAGCACCTATACAAGTATATATAATTTCTGTATCATTATTAGTATAACAAAAGGAGATACACTATGGAAATTATGAATATGAAATTAAAAATGATGTCTACCCTTTGGGAAAATACCTATCGTGTAGCTATTGAAGATGGTCAAGGTGGATATATTGGTACATGTCGTGTTGTTGTTAATGTACCGCTAGACCCTTCTGAATTACCTCCTAATGCACCTATTGTAGAGCCACAAATGTTTGTATTAGTAGAGGATTTTTCTTTTGATGCATCTAAAATTATAAATTTTGAGACAACATTAGCAGATTTATTGCGTGAAAAATTTAGATATCAAATTCCTCATATCTTCTTTTTCTATCCAAGTCCACATGATGTATTGAATCAAGAAATTACACAATCTTAATAAAGAAAAAAGCTATGTGAAGACATAGCTTTTTTTGTTTATTCTTCTCCGATTTCTTCTTCTACACGACTTAATATGAAGCATAAATCAGATAGTCGATTTAAGTATCGCAAATTAGATTCATGTACGCTTTCACCTGCATCTAATACACGCCATAAATCACGTTCTGCACGACGAGCAACAGTTCTAGATACATGTAAATAGGCAGAAGATTTATTCTCGCCAGGTAAAATAAATTCTGCAAGAGGTTCTAATTTTGCATCGAAGCGGTCGATAACTTTTTCTAAATGTTTTACTTGCTGGTCGGTAATTTGAGGAGCTTGATTCAAGCTAGCAATATCAGCCATTAAAGTCCATAAGGAACGCTCTATATCGAGTAACTCAGCTTGTACCCTTACGTTCTTTGCATAGGCTCTAGCTAATCCTAGGAAGGCTTGGAGCTCATCAATAGTACCATAGGCTTCAACACGAAGAGAAGATTTCTTTACACGTTCACCCGTATAAAGACCTGTTGTACCTTGATCACCTGTTTTTGTATAAACACTACTACTCATGGCCATACCTCCTGTTATATGTTATTTATATTCTGGGAACCATAAATGAATTTCACGTGCTGCTGAATCTACTGAATCAGATGCATGTACAACATTAGAATCCATAGTTAAGGCATAGTCACCACGAATACTACCAGGTGTGGCATCTACAGGATTAGTTGCACCATTGATAGTACGTACAGAAGTAACGGCATTTTTACCTGCTAGTACAAAAGCTAATACAGGTCCAGACGTAATAAAATCAACTAATTCACCAAAGAATGGCTTATCTTTATGCTCTGCATAATGTTCTTCTGCTAATTCTTTTGGTGTTTGAAGTAATTTCATAGCTTTAATAATTAAGCCTTTACGTTCATAACGTGTAAGAATTTCACCACAGATTTGACGTTTTACACCATCTGGTTTAATAAGAACTAAAGTTTCTTCCATCTTTAAACCTCCCTTTTATTAAAATCTATAATGTGGATTTAGAGATAGTTTTTTCAATCTAGCAATACGATCCTTAGTACTAGGATGTGTGCTAAAAAGATTCGACAAACTAGCACCAATACCCATCATAGGATTAATTATAAACATATGCGCTGTAGCATTATTGGCATTAGGTAATGTTCCATATTTAGAATATTCTTCGATTTTAGCCAATGCCGATGCAAGTCCTAATGGATTTTTGCTTAACATAGCCCCACCCTCATCCGCTAAATATTCACGGGTACGGGAAATACTCATTTGGATAATAGCAGCTGCTAAAGGTGCCAAAATAAGCATACCAATCAACGCAAGTGGATTGACATTATCATCGCGGTCATCAGAGCGGCCACCAAAGAACATACCAAACTGCGCAATAGTTGATATAGCACCACCAATAATGGCTGCAATAGTACTGATTAAGGTATCACGATTTTTAACATGTGTTAATTCGTGACCTAATACGCCAGCTAATTCATCATCCGTTAACAATCGTTGAATCCCTGCTGTTACAGCTACCGCAGCATGTTCTGGATTACGACCAGTTGCAAATGCATTTGGTACGTCCGTAGGGATGATATATACCTTTGGCATCGGTAGTTTACCGTTTTTAGCCAATTGTTCAACCATACCATATAATTTAGGGTTTGATTGAGCGGTAACTTGCTGTGCGTTGTATTGTGCTAACACAATCTTGTCGCTATACCAATACGATGCAAATGACATGCCTGCAGATATGATGAACATTAACATCATTCCTCGAGCCCCGCCAAAAGCATCGCCTAATAATACTAGTATCACTATTAAAGTGGCTAGTAACATTGTTGTTTTAAAATTATTCATAGAATCCTCCAACATAAGTTTTTGGACTATGCCTTAACTAGATTTATTATACCACATTTTGAATAGTTGTGGCCCCTATTGTATCTGCCTCTAATACATATACTTTGTTTTCGATGCCATGGAACTCAAAGATTTGGCCCATTGCTTCAGCTACTGTTTGTACATGAGCTTTATCTGTATATGCAATTAAGGTAGAACCAGATCCACTGATAGTTGCACCATAAGCGCCTGCGGCTTTTGCTGCAGAGAATACCTTATCACAATGAGGAATCAACGTTTTTCGATACGGTACATGGAGATTATCCTCCAAGGCAACCGAAAGATTATCCAATTGGTTCGTAATTAAACTAGTTACAAATAACGATGCATGACTCACATTTTGAACAGCCTCTTTAAAAGGCACATGATTTGGTAATACAGATCGTGCATATTCTGTAGAAACTAATACCTCTGGTACGACTACAGCAAAATGAAGTGATTCTGGTACAGGGATTACTGTATTCAAAACTTTATCTTTCAAACCTGTAGCGCAACAAAGATTACCAAAAATTGCTGGTGCCACATTATCTGGATGGCCTTCCATACGATTGGCAATGATGAGTAACTCTTCTTTTGAAAGTGGTTTATTTACGAGATTATTGGCTAGTAAAAGCCCACCTACAATAGCAGTACTACTACTACCAAGGCCACGAGAAGGCGGAATCAGTGTTTCTGAAGTTATATGACCATATTGTATTGGTTCTTGTGCTTTAGCAAATACTTGTTCAATAGCAATGCCAATGAGATTTTTTTTAGGGTCTTCTTTTTCTAATATGTCTGCGCCATAACCATGAAATGTATAGCTAAATGATGTAGCATTTGCATCAGGTGTAAACTCAAAAATATTATATAGATTTAGAGCTAATCCAAGGCAATCAAAGCCCGGACCGCAGTTGGCACTTGTAGCAGGCACTTGTACACGAATAGTTGTCATAATATTACGCTTCCATAATTCTGATTACACTGCTCACTTCTTTCACAGAGCGCAAGCTATTAAAAGAATCAATTAAATTTAAAATATAGGAATGTGGACATTTAGAAGTTACAATAGCAAGTACTGCTGTTTCAGGATCTTTATTCCGTTGAACGATTGAAAGAACAGAGATTTTTTGCTCTGCTAATTTTGTAGCAATTTTCGCAAGAACGCCAGTTTTATTATCAACAGCTAATCGCATGTAGTAACTAGATTGTATTTTACCTGGAGAATAAATATTCTTTTGATCAAAGTAGAATGGTTTAAAACGTCCTGTAGATTCAAATGCTACATTTTGAGCTACTTCCATAATATCGCTGACAACGGAGCTACCTGTTGGTAAACTGCCAGCGCCACGTCCGTAGAACATAGCATCATCAATGCCATTCCCTTTAATATAAATTGCATTGTACGAACCGCGTACGGATGCTAGTGGATGTGTTAGTGGTACGAAAGCAGGATATACATTGAGAGATAAACCCTTTGAAGATTCTTTTGCAATACCAATAAGTTTAATATTGTAGCCGAATTCCTTACCGAAGGAAATATCTTCTGTATCGATTTTAGTGATACCCTCTACTGTTACATCTTCGAAGAATATACGACGATTAAAGCTAATAGAAGCCAAAATAGCAAGTTTACGTGCTGCATCTAAGCCTTCTACATCCGCAGTTGGATCAGCTTCTGCATAGCCTAAATCTTGAGCCTCTTTTAATACATCACCGTAGCTTAACCCTTCATCTGTCATTTTGGATAAAATAAAGTTTGTTGTACCATTCATGATACCAACAAGTTCAGTAATGCGATTGCCGCCAAGGGATTCATATAATGTTCTAATAATTGGAATCCCACCAAGTACAGAGGCTTCAAAACGTAAATCTACTTTATTTTTATATGCTAAGTCAAATAAATATGGGCCCGCTTCAGCTAATAAATCCTTATTGGCTGTAACAACACTTTTTCCGTGTTTTAAAGCTGCTTCAACACATTCTTTTGCAAATGTTGTGCCCCCCATTAATTCAACGACAATTGTAATCGATTCATCATTAAGAACATCATCAATGTTAGTCACATATTGTGCAGTGCTTGGTAATGTAATATTTGTATATTTATCTGGGTTGCGAACAAATATTTTTGAAATCTCAATAGTTACACCGCTTCTGTTAGTAATCAAATCGGCATTATCTTGTAATAAATTAAATGTTCCTTGGGAAACAGTACCAAATCCTAATAAGGCTATTTTAACGGTCTTCATAATGGTCCTACTCTCTTCTAGACTGGTCAATATTGAATGTATATTACGCTTGACCTAAAATTTCTACTTTAATAATTCCTTTCATATTGCGAATATCATGTAATAATTCCTCTAATGAACCTTGTAAGTTTTTGGTCTCAAAAGAAATACTACTATTGGCAATACCTTGTAATGGAATATCTTGATTTATAGTCAAGATACTACCATTTTTATCTGCTATTGCTTTTAAAACACTTGATAACATACCTGATTCATTGGACATGGAAACGGTAATGCTAACAATTTTTCCTTGAGCAATCTCAAAAAATGGAAATACATAATCTTTATATTTATAATAAGCAGATCGACTTAAATCCATTTTCTCAACAGCTTCATTTATTGTTTTTACTTCACCTAGTTTCAAAATCTCTTTTACTTTGATCGTTTTCTTAATCGCTTCTGGTAAAATATCTTCTTGAACTAAATAAAATTTGTCCTTTTTTGGCTTTGTCATACTAATTCTCCTTACATTAATTAGATGTTTCCTGAGCAACAAACTGACGTCCATATAAAGTTAATACTGCATACATACCTATAAAAAATGGTACATATTCTGCCATCACACGCCACGCCACAGCTATAATACCTACAGTACCACTCGGTACGAATGGTGCAAAAAGTAAAATGAATAATCCTTCAGCAATACCTGTTCCCCCTGGTGTAGGTGCAAAATAAAGTATTAAATTCAACAATATCATTCTATCTAATATCGTAATAATTGGTACATCAGTAGTAAAGGCAAACATCAATGCCGGTGCTATGCAGTATAAGCATAATAAACTTAATCCTGATTCGATAAATACAATAAAGGATTGAGTAGGTTTTTTATACAATAATGCAAGCCCTTGATTTAGAGTTTCTAATTTCGCTAACCAATCCTTGGTTTTATGGGCCTTAAAACGTTGCGCTAGATTATATACAAATTTCCTCATATATACCGTTTGTAAAAGATATGTTCCTAATAAAGTAGCCAATACGGCGAAAAAGGAAAATAATAATAACATATCTCTTGAGATATATGGTATTTCTATGGAGTCATATAAAAATACAAGCGGTAACATGATGACCAAGAACATGATTGAAAAAACCGTACGTATCAATACAATTGGCGTTCCTTTACTAATAGGAACATCATAGCTCCTTAACACTAGCACTTGAGCCACAGCACCACCACTGGCACCTGGTGTGAGCATAGCCATAAAATAATTGCTAAAAATAACCCTAAGTACGGCTTTTATTGATAAATGGTAACCACCAATTTTTACAAGGCGCTGTAATCTTAATCCATCAAAATACATACCCAAGGCAAGTGCAATGATGGCAAGTAACAATGATTCACCATTAAAAGTTGTTATTGTTTTAAGGGCTTCTAAATCGATCGTATAATAAATGATTCCTAAAGACACGGCAAAAAGTAGGACAAACATGAATATGCCACGTCTCATCATCTTACTCATAATAAATCCCCGTAATTAATGAGTTCTATATTATGTTGTGAAATATATCTACGTACATTATCGGATGTCATAGCAGATAATTCATCTTGCCAATGATATCCCCAATTATAGTGTTTGCTTAAAACGTCATTACTAATACCCGGATGCGTCATAATTTCATGAGTACCAGATAGAGAGCTAACTTGTTTTAAAATGGACAATAACTCTGTTTCGCCTAAAGCACCACCATTAATCATGCCCCAGAAGTATTGTGTAAAATAAATCCCCTTATTGCGAATGTTCGGCAATGCTTGGGCTGCTACAGTGCTCAAACCACATTTTCCCATAATACGAACAGGATTATGCACACCATTTAAAAATGTTATTTTTTCATTTGGCACCCGTATCGCTTTAATTTTATATCGCATGGCTTGCTCTAATACTATAGGTAATATACTCGGTAAGACATGCATATGTTGGTGTCCATCAATATGAGTTACGTTTACACCAGATTCCATAATTTTAGAAACTTGCTTTGTAATCTCTGTTCTAACTTCATCATAATTAATAGAGCCACTATATATGCGTTTCATAAACTCTATATAATTATCAACAAAAACACCTTCTTTTGTTACAAGACTAGGAATTTCACTAGGATCACTTACCGGTGCCATTCCGCCTACTAATGCTATGTGAATACCTATACCCAACTTTGGATATTCCTTTGCCATATCTACTGCTTCATTAAAAGCAGCACCACTTGCCAATATTGATGTGCTTGTAATCGCACCTTTAGTATGCCCTACAATAATACCTTCATTTATAGCTGAATGAAGGCCAAAATCGTCAGCATTGATAATTAGTTTTGACATAAGAGTGCCTCTTTATTCGTAAAAACGGGAAAACAATGTTCACCCAGAAAAGATATATGTTATTTTACCAAATACAGGTATATAAAATCAATACAAAATAGCGATACTTGTATACTGACAACGGACTTTTTATATCGTTTTCACATAATTTATATACCCTTCTATCATAGATAATCTATGAAGGAAAATTATATACCCTGTCATCTTAATTTATCGATGACAGGGTATCGTTATAATATATTAAATTTGTTCTCTTACCTTATACATACAAAGAGCAGCTGCAATGGATACGTTTAAAGATTCTATATCACCATACATTGGAATGGTAATAGCTTGATCACACATTTCAATAATTTCCTTAGACACTCCATTCCCTTCATTGCCGAATATAACCATAGTTCGCTTTGCATATGATATGGTATGATATGGCTTTGCATTGTCTAGTGAGGTAACATAGGTTTTAATAGTATTATCCTTTATAAAATCATAAAATTCAGACAATGTAATATCTTCAAAAATCGGAATATTACAAAGAGCACTCATCGTACTACGTACGCATTTTTCGTTATAAGGATCGACTGTTCCTTTTAATAAGAATATACCTTTTGCACCGGCAGCCACAGCCGTACGGATGATTGTACCTAAGTTTCCAGGATCCTGTACACCATCTAAGGCGACATATAATCCATCATCTACTATAAATGAATGCAAATCAGTAATGCATTTTTTTGCTATCCCTAGTATGCCCTGTCCATTTACAGTATGCTCAATTTTATCAAATATTGGATCTTGTACTACATAGACAGAAGAAATAGTAAAATCTTTTTGTACTAATGGTTCCAATTCACTTCGCTTTGATTCTCTAATTAAAATAGTGCGCAAAAATCCTTTTTTTCCTAAATCCGTTACAGCACGAATTCCTTCTACCGTGTATTCACCGAATTTTTGCCGATATTTTCTCTGTTGTAAACTGATAATATGTTTTATAGTCTTATTGTCTTTCGACTGAATATAATCTATTTTTGGTGATTCCATAACTCGTAAAAATCCCCCTTATGTTGCATGAGCTCTTCAAATGTTCCATTTTCCACAATCTTACCATAAGAAAGAACTAAAATTCGATTTGCTTTTTGTACAGTTGATAAACGATGTGCTACATTGATAATTGTTTTTTCACCGCGTATGGTCTCAATACTCTCTTGAATCTGAGATTCAGTATGACTATCTATATTTGCCGTAGCTTCATCAAGCAGTAAAATAGGCCTATTTAAAATTAAAGTTCTTGCAAAGGCCAATAATTGCTTTTGTCCATCTGATAAAAGTGATCCTAAATATCCTACTGATGTTTGATACCCATCTGGTAAAGATTCAATCATGTCGTGTAATTTAACCTTTTTTGTGGCATCTATAATAGTATCCATAGAAATAGAGGAATCATATAAATTAAGATTATCTTGAATCGTACCTTTAAACAAGTATGCATTTTGAAATACATAGCCCATAATATTTCTAATCATTGAAGAATCATATTGGCTAATATCATGACCATTAATATAAATGTTGCCTTTTGTAGGTCGCAATATTCCCATCAATAATGAAAGTAATGTTGATTTTCCACTACCAGATAGTCCTACAATACCAAGATACTCTCCTTTTTTTACTGTAAAAGAAATGTTATTCAAAGCATATACATCACTGTTATCATAGGAATAATACACATCTTTTAATTCAATGGTATCAATGGTCTTAAATTCATTAGGAACAGTTGTAGTCAACTCGCGTTTTGGTTCATCCAAAATAGGAATCAATCGTTCTGCACCGGCTAATGCGCTTTGCAAAGAATTATATTTATCAGCGATTTCTTTCATAGGTTGAAAGAATCGATCCATATATTGTATAAATGCAAACACCGTACCTGCATCTGCTACGGATTCTAATAGATTTGTCATTGTAAAAATAACAATAAGTGCCACAAAGAACAAACCATCTACGAGAGGTCTAAAAATAGAAAAGGTTGTAACCTCAAATATACCTGCTTTTAAAAACTCGCGATTAACAGAATCGTACCGTTGTTCAATACTTCTTTCACCTAAATATGTTTTTACAATCAATATGTAATTCAATAATTCTTTGATGCTCGAATTAGATGCTGCTACAGAAGAACGAACTTGTCTAAATGCTTTTCTAGAAAATTTTTGATATATCCAGATAATACATCCCATGATAGGAATCAACAAGGTCATAACAATTGCTAAGGGAACATTAATAGCATACATGAAGGCTAAAATACCCAAAATCATCAATGCACTACTTATGAGTTTTAGTAATACATCTGTATATAATGTACGCAATGATTCTACATCATTTGTAATACGCGTTACCCAATTTCCTATTGGTAAAGACTGAAAATCTTCAGCGGATTTATGAAGAATTTTTTCAAATACCGTACTACGTATATGAAAAATAATCTTCTGTCCAAATGCAGATAATAAATAATTTTGCAAAAGGATAAACACAATGCTACCAACAATCGATAAAGCATATAAACCGGCATAATGCTGAATAGTATTCAAATCTTTCATAGCAAAGCCTAAATCGATAGCTTGTTTTGAAAGATATGGACGTATGAGCGAACATAACAGATTACTAATAAGAGCTATACTAGCCAAAATGAGTAGCCATAAATAAGGTCTAATATATTTAGTTAAGTATGTAAATAGGCGCCAATCATTATATTTTAATTTCATTATTGGGCCTCCTTATTTTGAGCTGTATACATCTGATAATATAAACCTTTTTTGCACATTAACTCATCATGTGTTCCCTCTTCACAAATTCGGCCTTCATCAAACACGATAATACGATCCGCATGTTTGATTACTTCTAGTCGTTGAGATATGCATAAAATGGTTTTTTCCTTTGTAGATTGCAATACTTGTAATATTTCATCTACAGTTATGGCATCTAAAGCAGAGAAGCAATTATCTAATAATAAGTAAGGTGCATTTTTGTAAAATCCACGCGCAATATTGATGCGCTGTTTTTGACCACCTGATAAATCGCGACCTTCCTCAGCTAATATGCTTAGTGGATTTTCCAAATCCTTTCCTAAGTCGCGATATAATTGTGCTTTTTGGGCTGCTTCAGCAACGGTAATATGATTTTTATTTTCATAGCCGAAGCTAATATTGTCAGCAATTGTTGAACTTAATAAATATGATTGCGTTGGTACATAGGAAATCGAATTTCTGACCGTACCAATGGGCAGTGTCGTAATATCTTGATTATTAATATAAATAGTCTTTGCTGGTGCCTTTTGAAGTCCTAATAACAATTTAAAGAGTGTACTTTTACCAGAGCCAGGTTTACCGACTATACCTACAAACTCGCCTTTTTTGAATGTAATATTAATTTGTCGTAATGCAGATGATTTTGCTTCATCATAGGTGAAATTTAAATATTTTATATCTATATCGCCTAAATCAATTTGTTTACCATCTGTATCATTACATTCTGCAGGTAGACTCATAAAATCAACAATTCGATCAAGAGAGGCCATTCCTTTTTGAACTATAGCTACTAATGAACCTAGAGAAATTAATGGTCCTATAATAAGCATAATAAAAGCATTGATTGTAACGAATTCACCAACAGTCATAAGACCTTCTACTGCTAACGTACCGCATATATACATACTAATACTGATACAAATGAAAGGTGCAATCATGGTTAGAGGTGATAAAATAGCATCAAGTATAGCTACACTCATATTATCAGAATAATTTTTCTTGTTAATACGATTAAACAATCCCCCTATTATCGATTCTTTATTAAAAGCTCGAATAACATCCATACCTTGAAAAAGCTCTTGCCCAAATTCTGTCATATCACTATATGTATTCTGAGCTTGACGTTGCTTTTTTCGTAAACGTCGACCTAGTGTAAAGATTGAACCTAAAATAAAAATAATTGGGGTCATAATCTTTAAGGCTAAAATAAAATCTATTTTTTGGATTAATATGATAGAACCCAAAATAGAATATAAAATAATATCAACGATGATCATGACACCTAAACCTAGGGCTACGCGTAATGAAGTAACATCATTTGTCATCAACGCCATTACCTTACCAGGTCCGTTAACATCATAATATGTAGTAGGAACTTCTAAAGCACGCGCACATAGTTTTTGGCGAAATAAATACTCCATGCGTCGAATGGATCCTAATAATGTTCTACGTGATATAACTTTCAATATAGTAATAATGATTAATAAACCAATGAAATACAATATGTAATGGGTTAAGCCCTCTTTATTATGGCTCAATGTATCGATGGCACTACCAATTAGTTGTGGTACGATTAAAAAAGCTACATCGATTGCGATTAGCATAGTTAACCCGATAAGATAATATATACCTTCACGACGAAAAAATTCCTTGAAAATTGAATATGGATTCATCGAATACCTCCTGTTTTCTTTCTATCGTACCATTTACTACATAATTCTTCTACCTAAAACATAAAACCCAACTATATTCAAAATTAAAAGCAAACTATATCGAAAAAATTAGTTTACTAAAATGGATAGAAATGGTATACTAACCATAGAAACATTGTTTAATCTATTTAGTATATAAACTCTTAGGAGGAATGAAACATGGAAAAACGTACTGGTGTTGTAACATTTGCAGGTAACCCTATCACATTGGTAGGCCCAGAAATTAAAGTAGGTCAACAAGCACCTGATTTCACTGTATTATCTAACGATTTACAACCTAAAACTTTGAAAGATTATGAAGGTAAAGTAAAAGTAATCTCCGTAGTACCTTCTCTTGATACTGGCGTATGTGATGCACAAACTCGTTGGTTCAACCAAGATGCAACAGGTTTATCTGATGATGTTGTAGTATTAACAATTTCTATGGACCTTCCATTTGCCCAAAAACGTTGGTGCGGTGCTGCAGGCGTAGATAAAGTAGAAACATTGTCTGACCACAAAGATGCTTCTTTTGGTACAAACTATGGCTTCTTAATCGAAGAATTACGTCTTTTATCCCGTGGTGTTGTAGTTATCAACAAAGATAACAAAGTAACATATGTTGAATATGTACCAGAAGTAACTCAAGCTGTTAATTTCGATGCAGCATTAGAAGCAATTAAAGCTGATATCTAATATCGCCTACTATTAAGGCCGTACAACGTACGGCCTTTTTGTTTTCACAGGAGTTATGTATGTGGATTAAATTTTCAAAACTATTATTAACTATAAAAAATATTGCCCTACTCGGCGTAGGTGTAGCATTGTGTATCGCCCTAGTTAATTCACTTATAAATTTAGGGGTCATTACATGGGCCAATATAAATGGTGAAAGCACATATTACAATCTTATTGAGGAATTAATTACCTTCTTCCTCTACTTCGAATTTATTGCATTAATTGTAAAGTATTTTAAAAACAACTTTCACTTTCCTTTAGACTTTTTCCTATATATTGGCATTACGGCCATTGTTCGATCTGTAATTATTGCCCATGATACATCCTTTGACATCCTCATATGGGCTATCTCCATTTTTGTGCTCGTATGTAGTTTAGTATTAGTAAAAAGATATATTGGTCACGATGAATAATATAATTATTTATTATTCTTTAATGCTCAAAAAGGTTCTATAATAAATGTTGGGGTGACACCACTACGGTGTCACTTCCAACATTATTTTTTTGCAAAAAATAAGCATACAAGGCTCACATACTTTACAATAAAAGTGACTAATTCCCAAAGAAAGGATGTGAGCTTATATGCCTACTACTGATTATACTGAATTTTTACATAATGTAAAACAAGAGTTTATTACAAACAGCTACGAATTGGACGGAACATTTATTTTTGACATAGAATTACCGGTAACACCACATATTTGCCCAAAATGCGGAGAAACTACAGAGCATATTAAAGATTACCGCATACGTACGGTAAAATTTGGAAAAGTACAACGAGGACGATTAATTGGAAAATACAGACAACGTCGATATATTTGCCCTCATTGTAAGCACTCTTTTTCTGAGAACAATCCATTTGTACGAAAATATATGCAACTAAGTATAACCAATATTAAATTGCTATTTGATAAACTTACTGAAAGTGTAACCTATACTGCTATTGCTAAAGAGTGTGATACATCTATTACTACAGTATTACGCTATTGCTCTATGATCACTATACCTAAGCCTAAAACACTACCTACTGTTATTGGTATTGATGAATTCAAAGGAAATGCAGAAG
>NZ_PPCZ01000012.1:5000-6744 GCF_002959815.1 Veillonella sp. T34266-5 | reverse complement strand
CGAATAAGCTATGGGCTTCGCCACTTTGGTAGATTCAGAGTACGTATTCTACTTTTGAGCAAAAAGAATGGCACCAACCATACATATGATTGGTGCCAAACAAGACTCGTAGGGTGAACACCCCAACATTTGACAGAGAGCCAAAAAAGAGATGGTCCAAACACCTAACCTAGGTGCTAGGACCATCTCTCTTTTTAGGATGATGATGAATAAATGCATGCCCTACATTTACCAATAAATATATTAACAGACATAACAAAAGCCATGCTGATAATACCAAACGGTATATTCACCATGACTGCTTTAACAATACAGAGATTATAATTTGTGTACTATAAAACATCATTTACACAAAAAAATCCTTTTTACGGGTACGTAAAAAGGGAGTCTCAAACTTCTCCTCCCTATCACTCGTAGGTCAAATGGTGAATGTTGAATAGGCAGTTCTCCTGACTCGGTGTCAATGCTCATCTAGCCTTCCCAGTTTCCCAGTGACTTAATTAGACTCGCTCAACCATACAGTGGCGGGACCGTGCTGGCCTTTAACCAGCTTCTCTATTATGCTTTTCAGCACCTATTCCCAAATATGATGTTGTCTATGTGTTTATATTATCACCGTATGTTACTTTCGTCAAACCTTTTTTACATTTTCATAAATAAATATTTATAATACACTAATAACAAAAGACTATATTCCAATCTATCTATTATCTCATCATGCTTTCATGTATAATGATAGAGTAATTTACATTATGGAGGTCATTATGTATATCGGAGACATTATAAAAGCATTCCGCGAGGAACATCAACTTTCACAAGAAACATTTGCAGCAAAAGCTGGTTTAACAGTTAGCGAAATCAATACACTAGAACAAAACTTTCAAGACGGGTCTTCTACACCCGTACCAGTTGCGATTCGACAAATAAAAGGCATTGCTCAAGCCATGGAACAACCAATGCCGGTTATCATGAGTCAAATACCATCCGACCAACAAGTTGTGGTCAACGTCGTCGCTGAATCAGATCAGCCTCATGCCAAATAAGGAGCAATCACCATACTATGAAAAAATTAGCTATTCTAACGCTTACATTCCTTGCCTTAACGGGTAGTGCTTATGCAGTTAATATAGGTGACCTAGAGAACGCTAGAGGCTATTCCTATATGTATCGCATGAACGGCCAACAATACTACGCGGATAATCGTGTCATCGTCCGTGCAGGCGAAGGCAATAACTATGAAATCATCGCCAAAACATATAGCCATCAAGGTGCCATGTATTACATGACAGAATACATCAACCATTACTATTTCAACCAAGATGCAGATACTATCTATTGGACCCAAGACGAAATCAATCTAATTGATGCTCGTACAGGTCAACTTCTACGTCGAAATATTAAGAAAAACCCTAAACTAAAAGAATTAAAACCAGATACCTATGGTTATATGCAAGCCATCTATTCTAAAAACATAGCTATTGCTGCAGGACAATTAAAAGAAGTATCCAACTAAGACGCTTAAGACTCATAAAAAACTGTAGCATCTTATGGACTAAAAAAGGAGCTGTTACTATAAGCAGCTCCTCTTTTTGTACTCACGTGTCGTACGATATATAAGCATCTAAATATTAGTACAGGCCTGTAGTATCTATTAGGTGGTCCATCTATATGGGGTTCTATGAATTAGTACAGGCTTGTAGTATTTATTAGACGGTCCTCCTATATGGTGTCCTACAAATTAGAA
>NZ_PPCZ01000011.1:0-135344 GCF_002959815.1 Veillonella sp. T34266-5 | reverse complement strand
GGATACACAGAAGGAACTAACAACAAGATTAAGGTATTAAAACGAATAAGCTATGGGCTTCGCCACTTTGGTAGATTTAGAGTACGTATTCTACTTTTGAGCAAAAAGAATGGCACCAACCATACATATGATTGGTGCCAAACAAGACTCGTAGGGTGAACACCCCAACATTTGACAGAGAGCCTATAAAAAGGTGTTACTACATCCCCTATCGAAACAGTACTAGCTGTTATCAATACAACGAGGGTGTGTAACACCTTTTTATTATGTATTTTATTTACTATAAATAAGTTCTCAAACCTATTTAACACGTTTCATAATTAGTAATGCCAATATAATCCCTAATGAGGATGTCACAAGTTGTGGCCAACTAGATACAAAGAGCATGGCATTTACAATCTTTGGTGGAAGTTGGAATAAAGAGAAAAACAACGAATATCCACCAAATAGAACGCCTGCTTTCACCAATGCAGCCACGATGATAAGTAAAAGTTTTGGTTTATGTTGCAACCAATGTGCGACTAATACATAGGCTGTCGTGCCTAATCCTGTAATAAAAATAAATGGTGGCAATGGTAACATACCTTGTAAATGCGCTACAACTGGCGCAACCCAGGCAATAACTAAGCCATTTTTCCAACCATAACGCCATGTGGCAAGCACAAATGTAGCTGATGTAATAGAGCCGATAAGGAACATGCTGATCTGATTCGGAATAAATGGAAACATAAGACGCAAACTTTGCGCTAACAAGGCTACGGCCAACAAAAGGCCGGTGCCTGTAATAGATTTTGTAGACATAAGAACCTCCCCTTATACGATATATACTTTACAAGAGGTACTTACCTCAAACAAATTAATTAAGCTTTCACAAAGAACAGACGCACTCGATCATATAACCAGTTATAGACATAGGTGTACACCAAGATAATTAAGGTCATCGAAATATCCGTAATAAACGCCATCCATAAGCTGATACTCATCATGTACATAATCATTGGCACCGTAGCTGCTAATAATAGACCTTCAAACAATACGGCATGAATCGTGCGAATTACGGGGCCTCGTGCCAATCGATCACCTGGTACTAATTTATCAAAAATCCAGTTAAATATGAAATTCCATATGACTGCAGTCAACGAAATTAATATCATCAACAATAATGGTTGCCCCTCATGAGGAATAAATTCAATGACTAGCATCCCGATTAAAATCGCACCCAGTTCAAATATTACTGATTGTATCGTACGTTCAAGAATAGACATATATACCTCGCGTTTATATGCAACCTCTATATGCGTTATTATAACACAATCTAGAGTTTCATTTTAGGTATGAAAAAGCCCTAATATATCTATCGAGCGACTTGCGAAGAACTGGAGCGCAGAGAGATATATTAGGGCTTTAAAACTAGCCTAAAAGTGGCATTACGAACTGGATCCATGGAATCCCCACTACGATAAAGATCGCAAGGTAGATAATCCCAAAGATAGCGCCTAATTTCCAGAATTCAGGACCTTTGTTATAGCCACTAGCAAACCAAATTGGGCTATGACCAGTACCATATGGTGTAAGGATACCCATAATACCCATTGGTACTAACAGAATTAACATAACTTGAGCTGGATCAACACCAGGAATTTGAAGAATTAGAGTAGCAAACAAGCCTACCATAGCTGTTACATAAGCAGTGCCAGAAGCAAAGAAGTAACGAAGCAAGCAGAATGCTAACAACAAACCAAGAACTGCCATTGTAGGATCTAAAGAAACCAAAGAACCACCAGCAGATTTAGCAAGCCATTCCAAGAAGCCTACATTTTTAAGGCCAGAAGCCATAGGTACGAGTGTAGCAAACCAAGTCAAAACATTCCATGCTGGTTTGTTAGCAAGGAAGTCTTGCCATGTCATAATCTTAGTGAAAATCATTAAGATAATAACAATTAAAGCTGTTGTAGTTGGGTTTACTTTAAATGTAGAAGCACCAATCCACAATACAAGAGCCAACACAGAAATCAAGGCCATGAAAACTTCACTGCGTGTCATGGAGCCTAACTTCTTGTACTCATCCTTTGCCCACGCTGCAATTTCAGGGGAACCTTTCACCTCTGGCTTGCAGAATACATAGGTCAACAATGGAGTGATGATGAACAAAATAAGACCTACTGGCAAGAATGCGAGGAACCATGTGCCCCAGTTTGCCGCCACAATACCAGCTTTAGCAGACAATTCAAGAGCCAATGGGTTTGGAGCTGCGCCAGTCAAGAAGATGGAGCTAGATACACATGTAGTTGCCAACGCTACCCAGTTCAAATAGGAACCGATTTTACGAGGGTTCTTATCTGGATAAGAGTCAAACATTGGACAAATACTAGATACGATTGGGTAAATCGTACCACCAGAACGAGCCGCATTACTTGGGATGAACGGTGCCAATACAAGATCCGTAATAGCGATGGCATAACCAAGACCTAACGAGGACTTGCCAAGCTTTGCTACTAGGAACAAGGCAATACGGCGGCCAAGGCCAGAGTTTTCATAACCAATACCAATCATGAAGGCTGCGAAGATCAACCACACGATGGCATTAGAGAAACCGCTAAGGCCCCAACTGATAGCTTGTGCATCAGTAATCGCCTTTGCTACACCAGTTGCTTTATCTACAACAGGTGCAGGACCAACCTTAAACAACATAGACACGGTAACAGCAATGATACCGATGAAAGCTGGTGGCATTGGTTCTAAAATCAACCCTACCACGAGGCCAGCGAAAATACTTACGTAAATCCAAGAATTTGCGCTAAGGCCTTCAGGAGCACCGATGAGCCATACAAGAATAGCGACTACAAGCGGTGCGAATAATTTCCAATTCAACTTCATTAGAAACTCTCCTTACACATGAAAACAAAATAAAATACAAAAAAGCTTATTTAGTATATCAGATTTTTTAATAAGATGATATAAACTCACCCATAACACTTATTAATAGTTAATAAACTGTTAGTAATAGCTTTTATAGCAATAAAAAGCGATACCCCTTAGAAGTAAAAAATTGAATCTAATTGGTATCGCTGTCTATCTATTTTGTAAAAATATTTCAATTGTAATTAGCTTACTAAATTATATTATTCACCTTTTGGAACAAACCATAAGCCATTATTATTTTTTTCCATGTAGTCTTTGAATTCTTGCGAGTGGTATGCTGCTACAATGTCTTTTGCCCATTGTGCATCTTTGTTTTTCTCATTAACTACGAGTTGTAATAACCATTGTGGCAATACATCTTCATTTGCCAATGCAGATTTAGGATCGATTTTTGCATTATAGATAACCGCCCCAGTAATGACAATGTAATCGAAATCAGTACGTACAGAAGGAATTGTAAGGGATTTCATTTCTGTAAATTTAAGATGTTTAGGATTTTCAATAATATCTGCTTGAGTTACTGTTGCTAAATCTTTGTTAGGATCAAGCTTAATCCAACCGATTTTTTGCAATAACGCATAAGCACGAGCCATGTTGGATGCATCATTAGGTACTGCAATAGTGTCACCATCTGCCACTTGATCTAGAGATGTTTTAGAACCACTAAAGATACCTGCTGGTACTGTTGGAATTGGAGTTAAGGCTACAAGATGACCATTTTGTTTTTCGTTGAAGTTTTTCATGTATGCTATATGTTGTTCAACGTTAAAGTCAACCTCACCATCACTTAACACTTGGTCAGCTTGTACCAAATCAGACATATCTACGCCTTTAAAGGTATAGCCTTGTTTCTCCAAAATTGGTTTTACACCTTTTTCAAATAATTCAGAGTAAGGACCCTGAGATTTACTGTAGGTTAATTCTTTTTTAGCACCATTATCACTATTATTAGAACCGCAGCCTGCGATAAAAGCTACGCTGAATACTAATGCCGCACCAAGGGCAAGGATTTTTTTCAATTTCATAGTATATTCTCCTATACTTTCACAATCAAAATAACTAGAATCTATTTCATCAAATTAGGAACGACGCGCACGACGTGCAAAATAGTTACCTATTGTTTGAATAATTTGAACAAAAATAATCAAAATAACTACGGTAAATAACATCAATGGGAAGTTCAATCGTTCATAACCATAGGTGAGGGCCAAATCACCTACACCACCAGCACCAATAGCACCAGCCATAGCAGTAGCACCGATTAGACCAATAGTACCCGTTGTAATAGATAAAATAAGCGAACCCTTTGCTTCTGGTAAAAGAAAATGCCAAATCACCTCAAAATGAGAGGCCCCCATTGATTGTGCAGCCTCGATAATTCCTTTATTAACCTCTAAAATAGAGTTTTCAAAGAGTCTAGCTAGATAAGGGGCAATAAATATAACAAGTGGTACAATAGCCGCTGTTGTACCAACACGAGTACCTACAATCATCTTAGTTAACGGTAATATAAACACCATCAAAATGATAAATGGTACGGAACGAACAATATTAACAATTGTATTTGTAATGGTATAAACAATACTATTTTTAACGATACCATTAGGATTTGTTACCACCAATGTAACTGCGATAATTAGACCTAGTACTGTACCAATGAACAAAGATAGGAACACCATATATAATGTCTGTTCTGCAGCTAATAATAACTGCGATCCTGGAACACCAAGTTCTTGCATAAAGAAGTCCATTATAGTGTCACCTCCTGCCATTCAATACCTTGTGTCACAAGATATTCTTTTACCTTGCCCACTTCAAGATCATCACCAATAAACTGAACAATAAAAATACCAAGTACTGTATGTTCTAACTCTGTTACCGTAGCAAATAACACGCTCGTTTCTAAATCAAAAGTTTTATTAATATGATATAAAACATTATCGGTCGTATTATTTCCTAAGAAATGCATCTTAAGAATGGTATATGGTCGCTTATCACAGGCCAAGGTATGTTTCACTGTTGATGGAATTTCATCAGGAATGACAGTTCTAACAAATCGTTTCGTTGTTTCATGCTTTGGTTTACTAAACACCTCAAGCACAGAACCACTCTCTATGAGTTTTCCATGTTCCATAACTACAACTCGATTGCAAATTTTTTGAATTACATCAATCTCATGAGTTACGATAACAACCGTTACCCCTAGTTCACGATTAACGCGCTCTAATAATTGAAGAATAGACTCTGTCGTATCTGGATCAAGAGCACTTGTTGCTTCATCGCAAAGCAGAATTGATGGATCTGTAGCTAGCGCACGAGCAATACCTACACGTTGCTTTTGACCACCAGATAATTCTCCAGGATATGCATTTGCTTTATCACCTAAATCAACAAAATCTAACAAAGTTTTAACCTTTTTATCAATCTCTGATTTAGGAACCTTATTTAGAATCAATGGAATTGCCACATTATCATACACAGATTTAGCATTCAACAAATTGAACTGTTGAAACACCATACCTATGCGCTTACGTACCTTTCTGAGCTCATTAAAACTCAAGCCATTGATATTCACACCATCTATTTCAACATGACCAGAGGTAGGTACCTCTAAAGCATTAATCATTCGCAACAGTGTAGATTTACCAGCTCCACTGAAACCAATAATGCCAAATATATCGCCTTTTTCTATGGTGAAGTTTACATCAGATAATGCAGTAACCTTTTGCTTATTAACGTCAAATTCTTTGGTTACGTTTCGTATAGCAATCACTGTACCACCTCTTTCCTTTTAAATCTATAGGAATTAATCTCATTTTAAATCATATCTCAAAGGTATGTTTTAATGATATACTTAGATTACTACAATTTATAAGTACTGTCAAACAAAAAAGAACCTCGCCCATTAAAAGGTTGAGGTTCTTTGTTTATATAGATTCAGCCACTAAGAAATTCAACTTATCTATATCGATTAAATAAGAATAATGATCCTAGTATGATTGGTGCCCCAATATAGAGTCCCATATTGGGTATTTCCCCCAACAGAAAGGCCGCTACTATAGCTGCCACGATTGGTGAAATATACATAAAGTTAGTTACATCGGACACCTTTTCAGCATGTTCAAAAGCATAGCTCCAGAATACGAATCCTAATGCACTGGAAAAGAAAGCCAGATACACCATGGCAAGTTGTGCACTAAGAGGTGCCTGCACAATCATTTCAATGGCATGATCTGCAAAAGGCAATGCCATAATGGCACCTGTAAACATTGACCACATAGCTATAGTAATGGAGTTATAACCTTTCAGGCTAAGACCACGATTAAGGATGTTATACATCGCAAACAATATCATACCTAATAAAGTCCACAATGCACCCAGAGGAATTGTAAGGGTAGAATTCCAAAGAATAATAATTGCTACACCTATAAATGCAGTGATAGTAAAGATCCATCCGGCAGGACGTATTCTATCTTTATACACCACTAACGCTAAAAGTGCTGTCGTCATGGGCGTTAAAGCCATAATAATGCTCGACGTAGCCGCTGGGATTGTGCGAAGCCCTTCATTAAAAACGACTTGATAAACGAAGTTCCCTGTAGCCCCTAACAAAATATATATGCCCCACTCACGCCAAGATGTAGGGATGTGTAAGCCTTTAAATACACCAATAATTAGCATGAGTATAGCGCCACCTACAACTCTTGCTACAGAGAGTGTCAATGCATCTACTGATTGTAATGCAAGTTTGCCAAACGGAAATGCTGTAGCCCATACGGCAATCGTGGCAGATGCACCCAAAATAGCTTTCATTCGATTTGTCATCAGCATCCACCTTTCTTCGTAATTCCTAAATTAATGCTATTTAAATATTATCATAATAACACGCTACATTTACAAGCACTCATAATACTGTATATCGAAAATATTTCATTTATTGATATGAATTTTCATTATTTAAAAATAATAAACAAACTAGGTCATTTAAGTATATAAATAAAATAATTACCAATCTAACACATTAAATACTGTTTTTATAAATAATAATTTTATACACACTCATTACAAATAACATCTATTCTTACTAAATTTGCATAGTATGTATTGAAAATCCATATCATTTATGTATTGTGAGTTTTAGATAAACATTGTACACTAGATATATCAAAATCTATAGTTATATCCATTTATGGAGGTGCAAAATGCAACATACTGCATGGAAAGATTTTAACACAGGTGTGTGGGATAAAGCGATTGACGTACGCGACTTTATCCAAAGAAACTATGTTCCCTATGAAGGGGACGACTCCTTCCTAGTTGGTCCTACAGAACGTACTACAAAATTGTGGGACAAGGTAATGAAACTATACGAAGAAGAACGCGAAAAAGGTGGCATGCTTGATGCCGATACTTCCGTAGCTACACACATCACTGCGCATGCGCCAGGATATATCGACAAAGACCTTGAAACAATCGTTGGCTTACAAACTGATAAACCTCTAAAACGCGCTATGTTCCCTTATGGCGGTCTTCGTACAGCAAAATCTGCTATCGAAGAATATGGCTTTAAAATGGATCCTCAAACAGAGGACTTCTTCAAAAAGCACCGTAAAACGCACAATGACGGCGTATTCGATGTTTACACTCCAGAAATGCGTGCCGCTCGTACAGCACACATCGTAACTGGTTTGCCAGATGCATACAGCCGTGGCCGTATCATCGGTGACTATCGTCGTATCGCTCTATACGGTATCGATTACTTAATCGAAGAGAAAAACCAAGAATTCAATATCACTATGGGTGATATGCTTGAGGACATAATCCGAGACCGCGAAGAGATCAAAGAACAAATTCGTTCCTTGAAAGAATTGAAAGAAATGGCTGCATCCTATGGTTACGATATTTCCGAACCAGCTAAAGATGTTAAAGAAGCTATGCAATGGATTTACTTTGGCTACCTTGGCGCTATCAAAGAACAAAATGGTGCCGCTATGTCCATCGGCCGTAACTCTACATTCCTCGATATCTACGCTGAACGCGACCTTCGCAACGGCACATACACAGAAGAACAAATCCAAGAATTCGTAGATCATTTCATCATGAAATTGCGTATGGTTCGCTTTGCACGTATCCACGAATACAACAACTTGTTCACAGGCGACCCTGTTTGGACTACGGAATCTATCGGTGGTATGGGTACTGACGGCCGTACATTGGTTTCCAAAATGTCCTTCCGTTACCTACATACATTGACTAACCTTGGTCCTGCTCCAGAACCAAACCTCACTGTATTATGGTCTCCTCGCATGCCTATCGGCTTCCGCCGTTTCTGTGCGAAGTTATCTATCGAAACATCTTCTATCCAATACGAAAACGACGAATTGATGCGTCCTAACTCCGGTGATGACTATGCAATCGCATGTTGCGTATCTCCAATGCGTATTGGTAAAGAAATGCAATTCTTCGGCGCTCGTTCTAACCTAGCAAAATGCTTGCTTTATGCAATCAACGGCGGCGTTGACGAAAAACTTAAGAAACAAATCGGTCCTAAATACCGCCCTATTACATCCGAATACTTAGACTTTGACGAAGTATGGGAAAAATTCGACGACATGATGGAATGGTTGGCAGGCGTATATGTAAACGCATTGAACATCATTCACTACATGCATGATAAATACGCTTATGAAAAACTAGAAATGGCATTGCATGACCGCAAGGTAACTCGCTGGTTCGCAACTGGCATTGCTGGTTTATCCGTAGTAGCTGACTCCTTGTCCGCTATTAAATACGCTAAGGTAAAACCTATTCGTGACGAAAACGGCATCGCTGTTGATTTCGAAATCGAAGGTGAATTCCCTAAATATGGTAACGATGACGATCGTGTAGATAGCTTGGCTTCCATGGTTGTATCTACATTTATGAACAAAGTTCGTAAACATCCTACATACCGTCAATCCGTTCCTACTATGAGCTTGTTAACAATTACTTCTAACGTAGTATATGGTACTGCAACAGGTTCCACACCAGACGGCCGTAAGGCTGGTCAAGCATTCGCTCCTGGTGCTAACCCTATGCATGGTCGTGACTCTCACGGTGCTGTAGCTTCGTTGTCTTCCGTTGCAAAAATGCCATGGCGCGATTGCTCTGACGGTATTTCCAATACCTTCTCCATCGTTCCAGACGCATTAGGTAAATCTGGTGAAACATTTGTATCCGTAGGCGATTTTGATATTGAGTTAGACCCTTCTCAATTGCCTAACAGCAATACAAACTTCGCTTGCAGCGAACCAAATGTTACTATAGAGGAAGATAAATAATCTTCCGCCGTATTGTATGCTTTCACCGGCATCAGTACTCATATTTTGGTTGAAAGGAGGAATACCCATGAGCAACCAACAACAAGTGGATAACTTGGTAGAATTATTGGATGGCTACTCCCAAAAGGGCGGTCACCATTTGAACGTTAACGTGTTCACTCGTGAAACATTGTTAGACGCTCAAAAACATCCTGAGTTGTATCCTCAATTGACTGTTCGTGTATCTGGTTATGCAGTACACTTCAACAAATTGACGAAACAACAACAAGATGAAGTTATTTCCCGTACATTCCATCAACAAATCTAATCGAGGTTTTCTATGACAGGACGTATTCATTCACTAGAAACGATGGGTACGGTTGATGGTCCAGGCATGCGCATGGTGGTATTCCTTCAAGGGTGCCCCATGCGTTGTGCCTATTGCCATAATCCAGACACGTGGAATGAAGAAAGCCAAGAAGCTAAGTTCATGACCGTCGAAGAGATTTGGCAACAATACGAACGTAACCGTCAGTTCTATACGAACGGTGGCATTACTGTCACAGGTGGGGAAGCATTGATGCAAATCGACTTTGTCATCGAGCTTTTCACATATTTTAGTGAAAGAAACGTCCATACCTGTTTAGATACAAGTGGAATTTGTTTTGATCCCCACCAAGAGGTGGCATACCGTAAGTTACTGAGCGTAACGAGTCTCGTCATTTTGGATATTAAGGACATCGATCCTACTGTCCACAAATGGCTAACCGCACAGCCTTTAGAACCAATCCTTCAATTCGCAAAACTGACAGCTGATGTAAATGTGCCGATTTGGGTGCGTCACGTGGTGGTACCTACTATTACAGACAACGCAGATCGTCACTATAGGCTAGGCTTTTTCTTAGGCTCACTACGCAACTTACAAGCCGTCGACTGTTTACCATATCATGTGATGGGTGTTGCTAAATACAAGGAATTAGGTATCACTTACCGCCTTGATGGCATCCCGGCCGCTACAAAGGATTTAGCTGCCAAAGCGAGCAAAACCGTTGTAGAAGGCATAAAAGCATATCGTAGACATTGGTGGAGTCCCATCAAAACACCAACTAATCATAATCAAGTTTGAGGATAACTACCTCCCTTGATATATATACTATATATATTAAAAACTTGATCTATGATCTAGCCCTAAACGAAAATAACCCCTGACCACACAACCGGTCAGGGGTTATTTGTCTATCTATTAAGAGACAACATTAATAGGTTCACCTTTCAAAAAGGCTTGTACATTATCACGAATAATGCCTACCAAGCGTTGACGTGTTTCTAAGCCTTTCCATCCCATATGAGGTGTAATAATAACATTATCAAGAGTATAAAGAGGGCTATCCTCTACTGGAGGTTCTACCTCTTGTACATCAAGGCCTGCACCACCAATACGTTTAGCAACTAAAGCTTCACATAAATCAGCTTCATTAATAAGTGCACCACGACCAGTATTAATGATGACTGCCGATGATTTCATCTTAGCGATTGTATCCTTATTAATCATGTGCTTAGTTTGGTCATTCAATGGGCAATGCAATGTAATATAATCACTATTTTCTAGTAATTCATCAAGACTTACATAACGAATACCATCACCATCAGCCTTTGGTGTACGCGTATGAATTAAAATATTCATATCTAAGGCCTTTGCTACCTTCACAACAGCCATGCCGATATGACCTGCGCCGATAATACCTAATGTTTTACCATTAACTTCGGTGTGAGGCACTTGTAAATAGTTAGTAAAATTACTACGGTCGCCTCTAGCAAGCATACCAATTTGTTGCTGCATAGTAGATGCAAAATTGAGAAGCATCATAATTACCGTATGCGCTACACGTTCTGTACTGTAGGCCGGAATATTGCACACCGTAATCCCCTTAGCGCGCGCTGCATCAAGGTCGATATTGTTATATCCAGTACCAGCTTCTACGATGAGTTTCACAGATTCAGGGAATTGTGAAAGCAACTCTGCCCCTACAGGTATTTCTTTTGTTACCACTACAGTGGCACCTTGAATGCGTTCAATAAGTTCTGCATTAGTGCTATCGTCATATACTTGTACATCATTTGATAAAATAGAAAAATCTAGCAAGTGATCGTAATTCATCTTGCCTGCATTAACTACTACAACTCGTTCGTTCATCATATCCTCCTAACAATTTCTATTAAGGGTAAATGTATTATATAATAATTATACTACAAGATACTCTATATTATATGCTAATCTATCATAACTTATGCAGATTAAGACTAATTTTCCCTAGAATATAAATCCAAATGAAATTTTAGCATAAACTTTCACAAAAACTATTGTTTAATTCCCTAAAAGTTATACAATAAAAGTAATGTATTTTAGGAGTGAAATGATCATGAGACCAACATATTTAACGATTGATACAAGCTTGGTTCGCGAGAACCTACGCAAAATAAAAGACAGCCTCCCAGAATGGAGTACATCCACAGCTGTTATCAAGGCCAATGGCTATGGTCACGGTAGCGTTATGATGGGACGTATCGCTGTTGAAGAAGGTTATGAATCCTTAGCTGTCGCGATTCCAGAAGAATCTGTACCACTTCGCAATGCTGGTATTATGGTTCCTATTTATCTATTGGGCCTTACGAGACCACAATCCTTTGAACTTGTAGCGGATACCAATTCTATTCCTGCTGTTTGCGAATCCACAGATTTAGAAGCTCTTAACAAGGTGGCCGACAACCACGATATGATTATCCGTGTCGCCGTAGCTGTAGATACAGGCATGCATCGTATAGGCATTAAACCAGAGGATGCGGTAGAGTTCATTAAGCGCGTTGAATCCTATCCCAATCTTGCAGTAGATGGATTCTTTTCACACATGAGCAATGCCGATGCAGCAGATCAAAGTCACGCCCATGGGCAAGCACAAAAATTCCATACAATGGTGGACGAGATCCGTGCCTTTAGACCTGATGCGGACTATCGCTTTTCCTTGGCAAATAGTGCCGGTCTATTATCCGTAAAGGATAGTCTATTCACAGATGCACGACCAGGTATCATCCAATACGGCATCATGCCATCTCTCGATGTACCAAACCGATTAGGCCTCAAACCAGTCCTATCCCTCCACAGTGAAGTCGTACACGTGCAACATCTCGAAGCAGGCGAAGGCATTGGTTATGGTTCTACCTATATTACTCCAGAGCCTATGACAATCGCTACTATTCCTATAGGCTACGCCGACGGTTATCCACGCAGCCTATCCAATCGTGGTACCGTCCTCATCCAAGGTACCCGTTGCCCTGTAGTAGGACGTATTTGTATGGACCAATTCATGGTGGCTGTACCTGATACGATTACGGTTAAACCAGGCGACAAGGTTGTACTATTGGGTTCTCAAGGTCATGAAAGCATCTCTGCCCTTGAAATTGCAGCCCTCGCCTCCACCATTCCTTATGAAATCTTCTGTGGCTTCTCTGATCGCGTGCCACGACAATACATATAAAATAAAGAGGATGGCACCAGTGATTTCAATGTCATCCACAAAAGCAAAAGCACCACCGAGCATTCGGTGGTGCTTTTATTCTCCTATACCATACACATATGGATTGTGTGTGTTGTGTGTGTATTGTGTGTTGTGAGAGAGATATTTTATATACATCATGTATATACTTATGAATTGGGAGGGAACCCTTCATAAGGAGGCCCTAAGGCGACAGACGGCATAGGAGAGAGTCAATGTTTGTCTGATCCACCAAAGGGCCCGCATCGGGGTGCACTGGGAGATGTATGCACCCCAAGGCGCCGATGGGATGGCGCGATGTATGTGTATTGGTATAGTAGATTATTTATGAGCTTTATCTGCTTTTTCAGCCTTTACAGCTGGAGCAGATTGAGCTTTTTTGTTGGATTTTACGACCTTAGTTGTTTTATGGTCTTTTTTATCCGCTTTTATAACCTTTGTTGTTTTTGCATCCTTTTTATCTGCTTTTGCAACTGCAGGAGTTGTATCAGCATCCATGGACGCAGCTGCAGGATTAGCCGCAGCAGGAACTACGACAGGTTGTGCAGTTTCATTTACTGCAGGTTTCGCAGCAGGACCTGCCATAGCTACTGGTACAGTATTAACAACTGGGGCTGTTGTAGCAGGAGTAACTGCTTGTACAGGTGTTGTTGCTTCTTGTTTTACTACTGGTGCAGTTTGTACTGCTTCTTTAACGACCGGCACAGGTTGTACTTGTGGGGCTTCTGCTGCATAAGCAACTACGCTAGTGCCTAATACACCAGCTACTGCCAATGCAAGGCTAGTTCTTACGATAGATTTCTTCATCATGTCCTCCTAAGTTTCAAATAGTTAATCGCATATAGGTTATATTACTTAACCTAGCTACAATCACATCTGTTTACCACCTAGGCCTATGGCGGCTAACTGAAACCATCTTAGCCACCGCGTATGAGATGTAAATTAAGATATCTGAACTGCCCAATTTATTGCATGAAATATATATGAATTTTTGGCTAAATTTCTATAGAGTTTTTACAAATGCGATTCATGAATCATCAATTCATATTATGGCTGATAATTTCTATGAAAGCCCATACTATATAACATAACGCAAGCTATCAAATATCAATTTTTTCAATATAATACAAAGCTAGATAATTCATGAGTAAATTTTTAGAAAAAACTCCGCACATACAAAAAAGCCACAAGGCGTTAACCTTGTGGCCATTGGAGCTGATAATAGGATTCGAACCTACGACCTACTCATTACGAATGAGCCGCTCTACCAACTGAGCTATACCAGCATGTGTATAGTAACATCCTACTCCTATTGCAGTAAGATGTCAAATACACCTATTTTACGCCTTTTACAGATACAAGTTCACCTGTGAAAGCGTCTACATGCACTTCAATTTCTTGATGATTAGCGGCACCAAATTCTACATCGTATACAAAACGACCTTTTTCATTTTTTACAGACCAGCTATTAAGGCTAGTTGCTTGGCCTTTTGTTTGAGCAAAGGCAAAGTTTACAACTGCGTCTGGCGTTAAAATACGAGTAGGATCAAAGGCCTTTTTCTCTAAACCAACCTTGTATGCGCCTTCTTTTGTTTCACCAATTTGATTTGTATTGTAGTTATATTTCAACTCATACTTACCTGTTGAATCAAAGCCTTCAACTTCATATTTAATTTGACCATCTTCGCCATCAAATGCAATTTCTGTAATCGCTGCTTTTGGATGTTGTTGAATGAAAGCATTGAGCAATGTATTGGCGCCTACAATGGCTGCATGATTAGCATCAACAACTGCTACTGTCGGTTGTACCGGTACAATACTAGCCGCATCAACAACTGGTGCATTTACCCCAAATGCCGCTGCTAGTGCCAATGCAATACCGCCTTTTACGAACATAGATTTCATAAGTTCCTCCTACATAAATAGTATTAGTAAATATTCCATATACTACTATTATACACAATAATTAGGGCTTTCACGAACAAAATCATAATCTAAAATAACACCCACGAATAGATAGCATATGTTACAATTTAATTAGTAAAACAGTAATTAATAATATATACAAGTGAGTACTATGATTTCTTTATATCCAACCTTTTACCATACATTTCAATGCAAAGCCGATCAATGTCATCATACATGTTGTCAAAAGTGGACTATCGATGTAGATGAGGAGACGGCTAAATTATATCAAACACTGCCTACACCATTAGGTGAAGACCTGCGGAAATTTATGACCGTCGATGACGAAGGCTATTATTTCATGTTTAGCGACAAACAGCCCACCTGTCCGTTACTACGGGAAGATGGATTGTGCCGCGTAGTCTTAGAACTAGGCGAAGATAGTTTATGCGATACCTGTCATATGCATCCACGGTTCTATAAATATATCGAGGACCTCGAGCTCTGTGGCGTCGGTCTATCCTGCGAAGAATCGGTAGAAAAGTTACTAGCTACCGAAGGCGATCAATTGCTATTCACCATCGAAGATGATGACGGCGAATTTACTGCTGAAGACCGTCCCGTACTCGAAAATATCTTTGACCTCTTAGCATTAGGTATTAATCCTGCTATTTGTCAGTTTACACTCAATCATTCTATCCACTACTGCCAAGAGTTAGTTACTATATATAAGAAAACGGAGCCTATCGATGAGGAATGGACAAAACAACTAGCCCATTTAGAGGCCATTCTGTCATCGACAGAGGCATCAACTACGATGGACTTACTTAAGGCCGACACCATCGATGTATCCGCACTCAACAAAGTGTATCAATACATCTTATA
Organism: Veillonella sp. T34266-5; assembly: GCF_002959815.1. Classification (NCBI taxonomy): domain Bacteria; kingdom Bacillati; phylum Bacillota; class Negativicutes; order Veillonellales; family Veillonellaceae; genus Veillonella; species Veillonella sp. T34266-5. The sequence goes on along the minus strand of NZ_PPCZ01000011.1, from coordinate 119,782 downwards.
CCGCCAAATTGATATGCTTGCAGAATTCTCGTTAGAAAGCCTTGTGCGATACGCCTTTGACGCCACAGTATTTATCGCATTGCTAACACATCAATTCGGAAATCTGCCAGAACAAATCAGACGATGGTCTGAACAAATCGAATACGATGAAGATAACGTAGCATTCTTATTTAATGAATATGAAAACAAGAACCATGACAAATAAAAATTATCGGGCAAATCCTGCGTAGTTGCTATATAACGATGAAAAGACACATTCCCAAAAACGGAATGTGTCTTTTTAAAATAGTAGTATGCCTAAAAATTTTATGCCTACCCAGATGATGTACGCACCGCATATAACGAGAAGTCCTTCAAAGGCATTGCCCGAAACGGAGGCCCCCACAATACGTCCTACCACGGTGATTAAGGACATGGTAAGAAGAAGGCAAATAATCGTAAGAAATACGCCTAATAACAACACGAGGACGACAGGAGCTTTAGCGAAAGCAAAGAGTACACCAATGCTCAACATGTAGATACCGATTACCACTTGCGCATATGCAATACAGTGGAATACACCGGTTAAAATAGTCATCGTATAGCAATGACGAGCACGCCATAATGCATATCCACTGATAAGTATAGCCATAACTAAAGCTTTCACAATCAGCAATAGCCATCTGCTCACATCCCATAGAGGTGTCGTCGTACTCAACTTTTGTAACAATCCATTGATTTCAATGATATTAACCATAGGAAGTTGTTCAATTTTCATAAATGTTGTGGGATTCATGATGAAGTGTTTCATAGCCTCCGCATATACCGAATCACCTATAGCGGTGAATTGGTAACATATAACGGCTAGCACCATCATCACGACTAATTGAGTTATGCTGGTACGTTGACGATATATGCGTACGCCATCCGTATCGATAGGCCCTACTAATCGATCAAAGAATTCAATCATATGTCCTCTTAATACATATTAATACAACACAATACAAAGTATGCGTCAATGCACATAAACAGTACATTATTTCATGAAACGCTCATTCATTATAACATAAAAGCAAGGTATAGAATATACCTTGCTTTTAATTTTATTATATTTTTATGTTATAAATAGTTTATTTTTACTCATAAAAAGTTATTGCAAACTTCCTAAGATTTTAGTCAAATTATCATCCATTCGTTCAAGATATGTTTTATCGTCTTCCTTGCTTTCGATAGTATAAATAGTTTCTACCTTAGCGCCTACTTCTTGAGCTAATGTCTTAGATACTTCTGGACTAGCCATTTCTTCTGCGAAGATTGTGGTAATCTTATTTTCCTTGCAGTATTCGATGAGTTTAGCCAATTGTGCCGCATTTGGTTCACCTTCTGCAAACACATCTTCTACGCTATTTTGTTCTAATCCAAAGTCACGGCATAGATATGCAAACGCAGCATGACCTGTTACAAAGTTTTTGTGTGGAGCTTTTGCAAATTGACCTTCATATTTTTGAATCATAGCATCTAATTTTGCCACATAATCATTGTAGTTCTTTTCGTAATAATCCTTATTAGTAGGATCTACCTTTACCAATGCATCCTTAATATTTTTAACTTCGATCTTAGCATTTTTCAAAGACAACCATGTATGAGGATCTTCTGCGCCATGTTCTTTAATTTCATCAGGATCTGTGTTTTTAATAGCCTCTACACCATCAGATGCTTTCACAGATACAAGTTTGTCGTTTTTAGCCGCATCAATCGCTTGTTGCGCCCAAGGTTCCATGCCGAGTCCGTTATAAACAAATACTTGCGCTGATGCTAATTGTTTCATATTCTCTGGTTTTAATTCAAAGTCATGTGGTTCCGTACCATCTGGAATAATCGTAGATACCTCTACCTTATCGCCACCGATAGCCTTCGCAAATTCAGACATAGCATTAAAACTTGTTACCACTTGAATTTTCTTACCTGCTTGTTCCTTTGGCGTATCATTACCACAGCCTGCAAATAGAGCAGCCATCAGCACGCCAACTACTAACAATACCAGTTTCTTGACCATAGTAGGCCTCCTTTTTCTAAATCCTGAGTGCTCATGCTATTATAGTATATATAGTATTCTTTACTTGCAGTTGCGACTCAGTTGCATTTGTAATATAGTTATAGTATAAACGTAGTAATAATTTTGTCAATCAGAAAAGTGGTTTTTATGTTATCAATTCAACATCTTTATTTTTCATACCAAGGTCAACCGCCCTATGTGCTAAATGATTTAAACGTAGAGGTCCATAGTGGCGATTATATTTCCATCGTAGGCGACAATGGTTCTGGTAAAAGCACCCTCTTGCGCCTCATTCTAGGTTTTCTAACGCCTGTAAAAGGTTCCATCACATGTAACACGAACAATATTCGTTATGTATCACAAAAGAATGATTTTTCCCATGCTGGATTTCCTATTACAGTCTATGAAATTCTAGATTCCTATCGCAAGCTATTGAACATCAAAGATAAGCATGAAGTGAATCGCGTTCTTGAGCTCACACATATGACGGAGTTTAAAGACCGCCTCATCAGCAAATTATCCGGCGGTCAAGCACAGCGCATTTCTATCGCACGGGCCCTTATCGGTAGCCCAGACCTCATCATTCTCGATGAACCATCAACGGGCATCGACCGCAAGAGCCAAGAAGGTATTTATGCCCTCTTGCGCACACTAAATCAGGAACATCATATTACCATTATTTCCGTAGAGCATAATTTGGAAATGGCTCTTGCAAATTCGACAAACATCTATCACATTGCAAATGGTCAAGGTCATCTCTGTTCCCCTGAACAATATGCTTGCGAAATCATGCATAACACGGGATGCAATTCTGTGGACCATGAAAACTGTTCCTGCTTTACAGATGTGACGGCTCAGGCTCATGATACAACAACTAAGGAGGTACGCCATGTTTAATTATGATTTCATGCAAAATGCCTTCTTCGTAGCAGTCTGCATTTCTCTATTATGCCCATGCATCGGTATATTTATGGTACTACGCCGGTCCAGTATGATTGGCGACACCATGAGCCACGCATCCCTCGCCGGAATTACCCTCGGTTTATTGACCAATACGAATCCTATATTAGGGGCTTTCATATTCACCGCCATCTGCGGCGCCCTTATCGAGTTCTTGCGAAAATACTTTTCTCATCATCTTGATTTAATTCTTACCATCATCTTATCTCTCAGCATCGGTACAGCCATTACCCTCATCAGTTCGGGCAAGCTGAAAGCTAACGCTAACGTGTTCTTCTTCGGCAGCATCTTAACCGTAAATACTACAGATATGATTAGCATTGCAGTACTCACCATATTATCTGTATTAACCTTGTATTTCCTCTACAACTCACTTCTCTACATCGCCTACGATGAAGAGGCAGCACGAGTAGCGGGTGTAAAAGTGGATTTGATTAACTATGTATTTGCTATCTTAATGGCGGCAGCCGTATCCATTTCCATCAAAATCGTCGGCGTTCTCGTATTAAGTGCCATGATCGCCTTACCGGTAGCCTCTGCATTACAATTGGAAAAAGGTTTTAGAACAACCTTACTCTGCTCCATTGGATTTAGTTTACTAGCCATGATTATCGGCCTATTCGGATCCTATTATCTTAACGTGGCACCAGGTGGCTTTGTATCACTTACATCGGTATTCATCCTATTGGTAGTACTCATCATCAAGAATATTAAATCCATTATTCGGAGGATGCAATTTAGTAAATAAATAGTATGTGTACAAGAGTACATACAGTTAATAGTTAACCCATAATAGAAAGCGATATTATGAATACAACACATTGGCCAGAAGGCATAAAAAAGACCAAACAGCGCGAAGCTATTTGGTCCGTATTAAACTCAACGGATAAACCGATTACCGCCATCGAAATTGCTGAACGATTAGGCGATGGCAGCACCACCTGGATGTCTACCATTTACCGCACCCTTGAGTTATTAGAAACAAAAGATATCGTTACACGTACCACCATCATGGGTAGCGACATGGCGTACTACGAAATTACACCCCATACGCACCGTCACTATGCGGTATGTACAAAATGTGGAACTATGATACCTCTACATACCTGCCCTGTCGTAGAAATGCCGCAGGAACTAACAGATGCAGGCTTTACAGTAACAGAACACCATCTTGAGATTGCAGGAATCTGTAAAGACTGTAAGAATAAATAAAACGTCAAAAGGGCCCCTAGTCTAACAAACTAGGGGCCCTTTCATATGGAATATCCAATATTAATCTATATAGTTTTTAATCGCTTCATTGAACAATGCTACCTTATATTCTCTAATTTCATAGGTTGCCAGTTGATCCGCATAGTATGCGTCAAATTGAACAGCCTCTTCTAATTCCTCTTTTGTTCCTTGAGCGATAATAAGGCTTTCACCAGAATCATCTGGACGGGTGCCAAACATTAAAAATTTACCTGCATCAAAATAAGTTTTATACCAGATATGATGTTTCTCTCTCAATGCCTCGGATACTTCCGGCGGAATGCGATTCATATCTAGCTTGATAGAAATCGTATACATAATAGGCTCCTATATACTCTTGCTTAACCACACTATATGTATCCCTCTCTTACCTATAGTATAGCATTTTTCCTATAATGTTTCTATTTTATAGAATATAACAGGGCGTGATCGTACATGACCACGCCCTATTTATTATGTAAAGTATAGGATTTTATAGACTTTCACCAATTACAACATCAATGGAGCAATAACGAAGCCAAGTGCTACGGAAATAGCAATGGCCAGTACGCCTGGGATGAAGAATGGGTGGTTAAATACGAGATGACCGATTCGAGTCGAACCTGTATCATCCATTTGCACGGCCCCCAAAAGTGTTGGATATGTAGGCAATACAAAGAGTGCAGATACGGCTGCAAAGGATGCGATAATGATATATACAGAGCCCGTATTTTCCGGTGTAATACCTAAGGCGAGGATTACGGCCGGCACAAGTGCTTGTGTAGTCGCAGCTTGACTATACAAAAGTGTACTAGCAAAGAAGAAGGCAACGGCTAACAAGAATGGATATGCTGTTACCATGCTAGATGCCATGGCTTTGATTTCAGGAATATGCCCTTTTACAAAGGTATCTCCTAACCACGCTACGCCAAGTACGCAGACACAGGCGGATAAACCAGATTTGAATGTACTTGTGTTAACAAGTTGTGCTGTATCTAGTTTACAGAAGAATGTAATAGCCGCCGCAATAATCATCATAAAGCCAACGATAGCATCATTTCGGCCAAAGATAACCGGTTTAATAATACCAATATTCTTAGAAATTGCTGTTGCATAGAATACGATACAAATGATACCGATTAAGAAAATCAAAACAGATTTTTTCGCACCTGGTTTTAGATGGAAATCCACATTCTTTTCACGAGGTGGTGCCACATGGCCTGCTGCCAAACGTTCTTGGTAAACAGGATCAGAGGACAAATCATTGTTCGCAAAGGTCGACATGATAAATGCAGTAATCATAACCGCAATAAAGGTTGTAGAAATACAGATGCCAAGCAAGGTCGGATAGCTAACGCCAAACGGTTCAAGGAATCCGCTCATAGCGACAACCGCTGCGGATACAGGACTTGCAGTAATACCGATTTGGCTCGCTACAACCGCAATTGATAGAGGAACGGAAGGCTTGATATTCTCGCTCTTTGCAACCTCTACAATAACAGGAATCATAGAGAATGCCGTATGACCCGTACCAGCTAAGATTGTTAAAAAATACGTAACGGTAGGAGCTAAATAGTTGATGTGTTTAGGATTTTTACGCAAAATATTTTCCGCAATGCGTACCAAATAATCTAAACCGCCGGCCAATTGCAATGCACAAATCGCTGCAATGGCTGACATGATGATGAGGATAACATCCCAAGGAATTTGTCCTGGGAACATCCCCATGCCGAGGCTCAGCAATACGACGCCGAGGCCGCCAGCATAGCCGATGCCCATACCGCCGAGACGCACGCCCAAGAAGATGGCACCGAACAAGATAATGACTTGCATAATTACATAAATGTCCATACGATGACCTCCTTTGAATATATATACTATACATATATAGTATCATAGATATGCAGAATAATCATCGTATTTTGAGAATGTATAGAATATATTTTAAATTATGCAAGGAAAATGCTTTTAATTATAGAATGATTGGTTTCAAATCTTCCAATACGCCCTCTTCTTCAGTAGCCCGTTTAATGCTGTCACCTACGATGCGAACCATGTCTTCCAATTGTTCCACCGTGGACGCCAATGGTGGCATAAGGATAACCACATCGCCGATAGGACGGCAAATAAGGCCTTGTTCACGAGCGAGAACTGCAACCTTCGCGCCTACCGCATCATTTGGGCGATACGCTTCGTGAGTAGCAACGTCCTTTTCAAGTTCAATGCCCACGATAAGGCCGCGTTGACGCACTTCTTTAACATGTTTTAACTGTTCGATTGGTTTGAGTGCTTTTGTGAAAGCCTCAATTTTCGCAGGTAATCCTTCGATGACCTTTTCATCGCGGAATACTTTCAACGAAGCCAATGCAACAGCACATGCCAAGGCATTACCTGTATAGGAATGGCCATGATAGAATGTTTTCTTTTCTTCAAATGTGCCGAGGAAGGCATCAAATACACGTTTGGTAGTCAATGTAGCAGCCAATGGCAAATAGCCGCCCGTAATCCCTTTAGATAAGGTCATGAAATCTGGGGATACGCCTTCATGTTCACATGCAAAGAATTTGCCTGTACGGCCAAAGCCTGTTGCCACTTCATCAACGATGAGGAATACATCATGTTTGGCAGTTAACTCACGAACGCGTTTTAAATAGCCGTGAGGCATAACAAGCATACCGGCCGCAGCTTGCACTAATGGTTCCATAACGAGAGCTGTAATTTCGTCTCCTTCTTCATTGAGGATACGTTCCAATTCTGCTAAGGAATCTTCAAATGCTTTATCTCGATCTGCTACATCACGGTATACACCAGGGCTTGGCAAGGTTAAAGGTTTGAACAACAAATTATGGAACACTTGATGGAACAACTGAATCCCACCTACGGATACAGTACCTAATGTATCACCATGATAGCCTGCATTGAGTGCGATAAACTTCGTTTTCTTCGTTTGACCTACTAATTGACGGTATTGGTATGCCATCTTAATAGCGACTTCAATAGCCGTACTACCATCATCGGATAAGAATACCTTTTCCAAACCTTCTGGTGCCAATTCAACTAATTCTTTACACAACTGCGCTGATGGAGGGCTCACCAATCCGAGCAATGTGCTATGCGCAATCTTATCAACTTGGTCCTTCAACGCTTGATTAAGCACAGGATGATTATGTCCATGAATATTAACCCACAAGGATGATACACCATCATAATACTTTTTACCCTTGTCATCGATCAAATACACGCCTTCACCGCGTTCGATAACTACAGGTTCTTGTGCTAACCAGTCTTGCATTTGTGTAAATGGATGCCATACAAATTCGTGGTCCCATTGTGCAACTTGTGAAAGTTGTTTCTCTGCCATCATAACACCTCATACTTAAGATTTTATATCTATACTATCTACTTAATTCCAGATTCCTTGTATATAGAGCTTTCACTAAATGCCCCATACAGTTTGCCAAATCTTAGCCGAATCTAAGAACGAACGCCCCCAACCAAGTTTGATATGCGCTTGATCAGGTCCTTGATATGGAGGAAGCACGCCGAGCACAGGAATGCCTGTATACCGTTCCATATCCTCAATATTCGTCTTCAACAAGAATGGATCAACCACAGTCGTATCATTAACAATAATGCCTTTCACATCAATATGATGCTGCTTTGCATACTCATACGTTAGCACAACGCGATTAATAGAACCTAGACGTCCATCAGCAACCAATATCGCTGGGTACGCAATATCTGCCATAAGATTTGTAAACGTAATATCCTTAGTAAGAGGCGTTGTAATGCCACCAGCCCCTTCTACAAATGTTATATCATGTTGATTTACCACCGTTTTCACATGATTTACGATTTCCGGATAGTCGATATCTACACCGGCCAACTCCGCAGCTAAACGAGGCGAATAATCCCCTGCCAGAGCAATAGGATTCACCTCACGACGACGCGACTCAGGAATACCTACAGACTGCATCAAATAGGTAGCATCTTTACTTTCAAGGCCCATGCAGATTTCATCTTCATCCATCGTTCCACATTGAGAAAACGGAACCGCACTAGATGATACAGGCTTAACCATACCTACATCAAAGCCATCATCCACCGCTAACGCCCCAAGCAAACCTGTGACAAACGTCTTACCTACATCCGTATCTGTACCAATAATAGAAACACCTAACCGTCTCATACGAGCACCTCTTTACCATACCGAATTAGTATTAACAACTATGCATATATAATTAGTTGACAATTTAATTACAGTATAAAACTTACAACCAGAACAGTCAACTATATGTAACTTATGCAGGTTAACAATATTTCTTTACGCAGGCCGTAGTCGGACCAGGCCGGTGTTTCTCTCATTAAATACAGAGGAATTCCGGAGTATTGCGGTTATACGTAAACTCGATGGGACCTAATTATATCTACCGTTATAGCAAGAGCCACTCATACCTTCGCCGCGACCTTCCATGCTTAAATACAGAGAGATTCCTCTATATTGAGGTTATAAATACAACCCGATGAGACTTATTTACAGCAAATGCAAATAGAAACAGAGATAACCTTCCCACAGCGACTTTGGCCCTGCGAAGGCCGCAGGCCGGAGTCAGACCCGGCCGGTGGAGCGAGGAAAGGTTATCTCTGTTTCTATACTAAAATTTGCAATTGTAACAAGCTCATCGGATTATCAAATTAAACCTCAATATAACGGAATTCCCCTGTATCAGGATCCATCATCCCCCCGTAGAATCCCATGCCTCTCGGGAATAATGGATGTTGACGCAAGAATTTAACTGTATAGCGTACATTTTCTTCAGAAATGTGGAACCGGTCCATCCAATCGATAAGACCTGGTTCAATCATGCGAATGGCATCTTCATTAATGCCTTTGGCTTTCATAGATTCCATAAATTGTTCTGCGGAAAAGTCAATCATACCACAGTTTTCGTGACCGATGACGATGACATCTTCGATGCCCATGCCGTATGTAGATACAAGTAAGCTTTGAACGATGTTATCAATCGGTTGCGTTACGCTGTTGCCGGCCGTCTTAATGGTGATAACCTCGCCGCGATCAAATCCTAAAGATTCTTCGAGCATCCCCACTAAACGCGTATCCATACATGTTACAATGGCTAATTTCTTTGTAGGATGACTAGTTAAACCCTTTTGAGCAAGCTCAGGATGTTTAGCTACATATTCTTTGTTTTTTTCAATGATACCATTAATATCAATCATAATGCACCTCGCATATTCTATGAGACATGTTGATGTTCTCTACGTATTTTACTAGAAATCATATTTCATTAAGTATAATTATCCCGTATAAGATTATATAAAACTTTCACCATAAGATACAATACTATAAGCTATGTATACAAGATACTTAATGAGGAATCCCCCTAGATTAATTCCCCCGATTATGTTACTATTAAGTCCTAGTTTATTTATACATCCTGCGCGATACCACAGCGATGTATGTACCAAGTAGGTACAGTTAGGAGGTTTTATGATGGGTATCAATGCAAAAACACTGCCAGGCATATTGCTCTGTGCAATTCTAGCCATTCCATGTTGGCTATTAGGACAATATTTTCATTTTATCGGCAGTCCAATCTTCGCTATTATCCTCGGTATTATTATTGGTTCTTTATTCACATCTTGGAAACGAGAAAAAACGGGCGCCGGCATTGGATTTACGTCTAAAAAAATCCTACAATGGGCCGTTATCCTTCTCGGCTTTGGTCTTAACATCACCCAAGTATTGCATGTAGGTTGGGTTTCCTTACCAATTATCATCTCAACCATTGCCACATCGCTTATCATTTCTTACATCATATTCAAAGCCACGCATATCGATTCTAACACAGCCGTTTTAATTGGCGTTGGTTCTTCCATCTGTGGTGGTAGTGCCATTGCTGCGGCGGCGCCTGTTGTGAAAGCTAGCGATCAAGATATTGCACAAGCTATTTCCGTTGTATTCTTCTTCAATGTAGTCGCTGCATTCGTATTCCCACCTCTTGGCGATGCTATCGGGTTGTCTAACATGGGCTTTGGCCTCTTTGCGGGCACAGCCGTTAACGATACATCATCCGTAACAGCTACTGCTGCTGTTTGGGATAGCATGAAGGGCACAGGCACGCAAGTTCTTGAATATGCAACCATCGTTAAATTGACACGTACATTGGCAATCATCCCTATCTGTTTAGGTCTTGCTAGTTATCAAGTGTACAAAGCCAAACAAGCGGCTAAGGCAAGCGATAACGCTGAATCTGTTAATATTGCAGCTATCTTCCCTAAGTTCGTTCTTTACTTTGTCATTTGTTCTCTTATTACAACTGTATTGTCCTATGCAAATGTAGATATTCACTTCTTAGACATATTCAAAACTATTTCTAAATACTTTATCACCATGGCCATGGTTGCTATTGGGCTTAATACAAATCTTGTTAAGCTTATCAAATCTGGTGGTAGTGCCCTTGCATTAGGCGCTGCATGCTGGATTTGCATCACCCTCGTCAGCCTAGGGATGCAACATGTTATCGGTTTATGGTAAAATAGAATAAAGCTTCGTTTAATACAGAATAGATTTCTATGTAGTACTTTATAACACTACACAGGGGTCTATTCTTTTATTATACGTACCAAATTTACCTAAACGTATCATCCATCAAGAAAGGAGGATTATCTATGTATTTCCTGCAAGGTTTATTAGTAGGTCTCGCCACGTTTGCACCGATTGGGATGCAAAATCTATTTATCATTAATACGGCCCTCGTCCAACCATTGCCACGCATCCTGTTAACTATCACTATCATTGGCCTATTCGATATGACCTTGAGTACGGCGGCCTTTTACGGCATTGGGGCGCTCCTCGAGGCATGGCCAGTCTTCAACCTGATCATTCTCATTGCAGGCGGATTGCTCGTAGCCTACCTAGGATACAAAACATTTAAAACTACACCTTCACTCAAAAAGGTTGATACGAACATCCCCATCAAAAATATCCTGTTAATGGCACTTCTCGTTACATGGGGCAATCCGCAAGCAGTCATCGATGCATCCATGATGCTCGGCGCCTTTCGCGCTAATATTCCTGCTGAAAGCATATATCACTTCTTCTTTGGATTCCTCGCGATGACACCGATTTGGTTTGGATTCCTTGCTGGAACCATGTATGTACTAGCTAAGAAAATTAAGATATCCCATCTCGTATGGATCAATCGCGTATGCGGTACCGTATTAATCATATATGGCATAAAGCTCGTCTATGATGGCATTCTAATGATGCTGTCCATATAAACACAAAACAGGTATCACCTGAAATCACTACACCATAAAGCTGTGTGGTTTTAGGCGATACCTGTTTTATTCATATATGTTGTTATTTAAAATTCATCGAGAACCTGTAGAAAAATATCTTTAAATGCCTCTGCATAGGTATTAGGATTTTGTGAACTCACATAGAAATAGTAATCCTTTTCTATAGGTTTACCATTATTTAATATACATTTTCGCTCAATACCTGGAATGGTGTCCACTAGATACTTGAATCGGTCTACCAATAATATACCTTGTCCAGCACCAACGAGAAAACGGGCTTCTTCAAGATTTTTAACTTGTAGGAACGATCCCATAAATCCCATCGATTTTCGATAGTTTTCCTCTTCATCTAACCGTTGGTCATCATGACATACAAGAATTAACGGCAAATCTAATAATTCTTTCAGCTCTACAGACCCCTCTGGGGTATACCCCTTGGGCACCTCTGCTATAACGGTGGCCTTACTAATAAGATATGCTACATAATCATTATCCGACTTAATTTGCCAATAATCATTAAAAATGATATCCACCAAATTATCATCGAGCATTTGATTCAATTCAGAATGGCTGCCACTATACATACGCACATCGAGGTCACGATACCGTTTTGTAGTGCGCATTAATGCCTGCTGCAATGCAATGCCACTATAGCGATTTAAATAACCAATACGCAAATACTTACGCTCATTTTTACCGACACGCACCGTCTCATCTTGTAAATTTTTGACGCGCGTCATCAGCTGTTTACCATTTCGATATAAATATTCACCAGCCGGTGTTAGATGAAAGCTACGCTTTTCACGTATCATCAATGGAACGCCAAGGCTAGCCTCCAAGGATTTAATTTGTTGTGAAATAGCCGACTGAGACACATAGTGCTCATAGGCTGCCTGTGTAAAGCTGTTATGCTCTACAACAGAAATAAAATACTCCAATTGTTTTAATAACATGATGAACTCTCTCAATACACATAATCTCAAACAATAAACCTGTCACTATCCAGACATCTAGATACTCTCACGCAACAGGCTACGCCACACAAATATAGCGGCTATAAAAAAGATACTAGCAGTACTCCAAAATACCATGCCGTAACCAAACCAATTAGCAATCATACCACTAATCATAGGGCCCAACACATTGCCCATCATGGCTACACTAGATACAGCGCCAAAGACAATACTTCGCCGCTCTTTGGGAACAGCCTTTGAAATCAAAGTATTCGCTATAGGCGTAATAAAGCCCATAAAGAATCCTGCAATGGTTCTAAATATACCTAAGCCCCACACATTTGGCATAAGATATTGGAGGATAAAAAATCCGCCTACACCACAGGTGGCCGTCAATAATATATTCGGCATAGACATCCATTTAGTAATGCGACCGATTGAAATCGATGCTAGTGCACTAAACAGACCGGCCCCAAAGATAATAACACCTACAATGGTAGCCACAAAATCATCATTTACTTGCATATAGTGTTTAATGTAGAGTGGCAATATAGGGCCTATACCGGTAATACCAAAATTACATAAAAATTGCATAACCACGAGTAATCGTACACGTGGGATAGCAAGAAATGATTTAATTAATGACCATTGGGACTCATTACTATCTACCTTATGCGTATGCTGTAGATTAGGCATGAGTAGGTACACAGCTAACAAGCACAAGCCTGATAAAATAGAAAACATAAAGAACGGAGCCCGATAGCCTAATAAATCGGCAGCAAGACCACCCATAAGAGGGCCAAAAACAAGCCCCATCACCATCGACGCTTGGTACAATCCCATCGCCCATGGTACGCGTTCCTCTGGTGTGATTAATACAATGATACCAAGTCCAATGGGTACAAAACCACCCACTAAGCCTTGTAAGGTACGCAACACTAACAGCTGACTCGGCGTTTGTGCAAAACCGGCAGCCCCTACAGCTAGCATCAGAGTGGCAAGGATGAACATCATCACCCGCCGAGGCCCTAGTTCATTGGCTTTCCTGGACCAAAAGGGAGCACTCAAGGCTACCATACAAGGTGTTACACCAGATACAAGACCAGCCCACATAGCAGCCTCACCTTGATTGGTCAGCCCTAGGTCTACCAAATATAAAGGTATAAATGATAATACGCCGATAATAGTAATGCCCGCACCGACTTGTATAGCGCAAATCAAATAGATGATGCGCTTCCATGAAATATCCATACAACCTTCAAGCAATTAAACAATATACATTATTTAGAATATATTTACCTAAATATATTAAGATAACTTACCTATATATTGTATCGTAAACAAGAAAAAAAGACCATCTCTTATGCACTAATAAGTAAAGATAGGTACGAAAAAAGCTCTCATCTCTTAGTAATAGACGAGAGCTTCTATTTATAAAAAATATATACTACATTCTTAGTATTGTTTTTGTTTAATCATCCAGTAGATGTAGTAGATTACCAATGCATATGTTAATACATCAAATACAGGTAAGAATGGTACCATTTTGGACAAACGACCAAAACCATGAACATGAATGTTTGCTGCAATGATGGCAATAAGATTTAAACGATGAATCCAAATCGCTTTCTTACGAGATACGGATTTTGCCATATTTCCAATCCAAGGTGTTAAGTATAGTACACCAAAAATAAGAGCAATAAACATGGCTCCAAGGGAGATATAACCACCCCAAAAACCTAAGAAAGATTTTAGGGCCTTTAAGAAGTATACATACCAGTGAGCACAGACTAAGACAACACTGACAATACCTACTATACGATGCACTTCAAACATTTCTTTAGGATTATATCGTTTGATAAACCATTTTGGCTTCGTTGCAATGTAGGTTAATACGAGCCATGCAGCATAGGGAATTAAACCTAAATGAACCTTCCAGTTACCAAATGATCTGCCACTAGTCACATAACCATATTCTACCATTCCCATTAAAATAAGTGCTAACACAGCGATCCAAATAAGAATATGATACTTACTCTTAAATTGTTTCTTCACTACTTCTGCCATTATCGAGACTCCTCACAGTTAAATATATATGATGTTAAATAATTCCACATAAGATAATACCAATTTTCATTCTCACAGTAAAGTGAAAATGTATACCAATCTCACATAAAAGCATGAATATTACTCATATAGCAGGAATATGCCCAGATTACAATATAGACTTTAAATACTATCCAAGAGCAGATAAATACTAAAAGCCCTCACAGCCGTAAAAGCGACAGCTTTCACAACCATGAGGGCTATTAGAGAAACTAGTATACCGTATGCAACCGATATAAAGTTTCAACTATTCAATTATACACGATCACGTTTGCGATATACGATGAACGGACGTGCTAAGTAGTTGAGTGGAACACTCAAGCAGTGTACCAAACGGCTGAATGGGAAGATAATAGCTACCACCATCCACGCTAACATGTGGAATTTAAACATGAATGGTACGCCATCCATCAAGGATGGATCAGGCATAAAGGATAGTAAGCTACGGAACCAAGGGCCGATAGATACGCGGTAATCAAAGAAACCAGATGCATTAAGCAATGTACCAGCCATACCGCTGAAAATAGCTAATGTTAAGAACAAATATAACCATTTATCAAGGCCAGATGTGTTAACTTTCATAGCAGGCACAGTAAAGCGGCGTTTCATCAAGAGCAAGAAGCCTACGATGAAGATAATACCAGCTACAGCACCCATGTATAACGCACCTTGATGGTACATATGGTCATTAATACCGATTGCAGCAGTCCAAGTTTTAGGGATTAACACACCTACTACGTGACCACCGATAACGCAAAGCAAGCCAAAGTGGAACAATGGATTGGCAATGCGCAATTGTTTTTTCTCTAAAAATTCACTCGATTTTGTAGTCCAGTTTCTTTCAAAGTAGAAGAAACGAACCAAAGTACCTACGATTAAGAAGGTGAAAGCGATGTAAGGCAAAGCGCCCCAAAGGAATAGATTCATCGTGCACCGTCCTCCAATCCATTTGCAACAGACAAGATAATATCAAACAAGAATGCATAAGGCAATTTAGCCTCAATGAAGCGTTCTCTAATGTATTCCAATTTTGGTTTACAATAGTCGTAAATTTCTTTTGCTTTTTCATCATCGATAACGGCACATAATTCAAGAAGTGCTGGAATATAGTCTGGCATTTCTTTTGGCAAATCATAGTCGTTTTCTAGGAAGAACGCTTTAAATTTAACGAGTTCTTCTGCTTGTTCCCCAGTACCTTGCAATTCATAAGTCGATAAATACATCGTTGTATTTTGACTAAAATCAAAGGTACGAACATATTGGTCTTCGAATTCTTTTTTATCGGATTCCTCTACATAGTCGAAGAATTCTAATAAACCTTGGCGAAGTTGAGGATGCCCAACGGATTGGGCGTCCTCTCTCCATTCAGGTAGTTCGTTATACCATTGTTCATCAGGATAGCGTAGAAGAAATGATGCAATAAGAGCGATTTTCTGAGCATCCTTCATTATTGACATCCCCCTGTTGGGCAAGCAAAGCCGCGATTTTGTTGCATTTCAAGGCGACCTTCACGAGATACTTTCACATCAGATGGGATAACAAAGCGATCATTGTATTTGGACAATGCCAACAATTTGTACATACCGTACATTTGATCCTCTGTTAACTCCACATTGTGATCGATAGGACCGTCACCTGTTTCACGACGGCGCATGTATTCACGCATGTCGAGAACACGTTGCAATGTACGAGCTAAAATTTCTGTATTACCGGCTGTAAACAAGTTAGCAAGGTATTGCACAGGTACGCGCATTTCATGCGCATCTGGCAAGTATACATCAGATGTTACACGTTGCAAGATTGGGCTGAGTGGTGGTACATACCAAACCATTGGCAATGTACGGTACTCAGGATGCAATGGCAATGCCACGCCCCATTCTTTAACAAGTTTGTATACAGGAGATTTTTGAGCTGCTTTAATCCATGCTTCGGAGATGCCTTCTGCACGAGCCGCTTTGATAACCTCTGGATCATGAGGATCCAAAATCAAATCTAATGTATTTTCGTAAATATCTTGTTCATTTTTTGTGGCTGCCATAGCTTCTACTTTGTCCATGTCGTAGAATACAACGCCTACGTAGCGCATACGACCTACGCATGTTTCAGCACAGATTTGAGGCAAGCCATTTTCTAAACGTG
This sequence comes from Veillonella sp. T34266-5, assembly GCF_002959815.1. Classification (NCBI taxonomy): domain Bacteria; kingdom Bacillati; phylum Bacillota; class Negativicutes; order Veillonellales; family Veillonellaceae; genus Veillonella; species Veillonella sp. T34266-5. The sequence goes on along the minus strand of NZ_PPCZ01000011.1, from coordinate 103,033 downwards.
GGTAACAGAATACGCATTTTTCAGCTTTATTAGTTTCCCAGTTATAGAAGATTTTTTTGTATGGACAAGATGGAACGCAATGTCTCCAACCGCGGCATACATCTTGAGATACGAGAACCACACCATCTTCGTCGCGTTTATAAATCGCGCCAGATGGACATGCAGCTACGCATGCAGGGTTCAAACAGTGGTTACAAAGACGTGGCAAGTAACGCATGAATACTTCTTCGTAGTCAAATACGATATCTTCGCCCATCTTAGCCAAGTTCACATCGGAACGAGCGTGTTGACCACCAGCCAAATCGTCATCCCAGTTAGGGCCCCAAGTAACTTCCATTTTTTGTTTAGTCACAAGGGAGCGAGGACGAGCAACTGGTTGGTTGTTTTTACGACCACCATGAATCAATGTTTCATAGTCGTAAGTCCAAGGTTCGAAATAATCCTTCAACTCTGGTTGTTCAGGATGGAAGAATAATTTCATCAAACGGTTTGTTTTAGAACCTGTAGAAAGAGCTAATTTGCCAGAGTTATCTAATGTCCAGCCACCTTTCCATTTTTCTTGGTCTTCCCAATGACGTGGGTAACCTACGCCTGGGCGAGTTTCCACGTTATTGAAGTACATATATTCCGCGCCTTCGCGGTTCGTCCATGTATTTTTACAAGTGATAGAGCATGTATGACAACCCAAACACTTATCCAAATTTAGGACCATAGATACTTGAGCCTTAATCTTCAAGCCAATCTACCTCCTTCATTTTACGAGCCACAATTGTCATATCACGTTGGTTACCAGTTGGGCCATAGTAGTTAAAGCCATAGCTCAATTGGCCATAACCGCCGATCATGTGTGTCGGTTTCATGTGAATATGAGTTGGTGCATTATGCGTACCACCGCGTTGTTTCTTAACCTTCGCACCAGGAACGTTGATGTGACGGTCTTGGGAATGGTGCATATAGGAAATACCGCGAGGAATACGTGGGGAAACTACAGCACGAGCTGCAACGATACCGTTTTTATTGAAAGCTTCTACCCAATCATTATCTTTAACGTCAATTTCTGCTGCATCATCTTCGTTGAGCCAAATAGTTTGACCACCGCGGAACAATGTCAACATTTGTTGGCTATCGAAATACATACTATGTGTAGACCACTTGTGATGTGGTGTTAAGTATTTCAATGTGATTTCAGGAACACCTTCTTGTTTGTAGTCACCTTGTACTGGTTTATAGGACAATACAGGTTTGTACAACGCCATAGCTTCACCGTAATCGCGCATCATTTCATGGTCACAATAGAAGGATTGACGACCTGTTACGGTACGGAATGGTACCTTATCTTCTGTAGATGTAGTAAATGGAGAATAACGACGGTTTTTATCGTTCTTACCGGTACTTGTTACAGAGCTAATGATGAAGCGTGGTTGACGAACCATGTCATCGAAGGTAATTTTTTCTTGTTCACGACCCTTTGCGTTCTTTTCAAGACCAGAAAGGCCTGTTTTTTCTTCCATTGCTTTCCAAGAGCGAACAGCCAATTTACCATTTGTACAAGAAGATAATGTCAATACAGCATTACAAGCTTCTTTACATTCGTAAATGCTTGGACGGCCATGAGAAATGAATTCAGGATTATCGATTGTACCATTTTGTGCGTACAATGTTTGATATTCATCAGATACATCCCAAGCCATGCCATGAGCACCCATTTTGTTTTCAATATTAGGTCCCAATGCAATGTATTTTTCAAAGATTTTACTATAATCGCGTTTTACATGAACGAGGTTCGGCATTGTTTTACCAGGAATTGGTTCACATTCGCCTTTGCTCCAGTCGAGAACCTTACCTTCTGGTTGAGCCACTTCACCTGGGCTATCATGACCAAGAGGTAATGCTACGATATCTTCGTATTCTGTGAAGCCAGACTCTTTCGCTACGCGAGATACTGTTTCTGCAAGGGTACGGAATGTATCCCAGTCAGATTTAGTTTCCCATGCGCAATCAACAGCTGCTTGGAATACGTGTACATATGGATGCATGTCTGTAGAAGACAAGTCTTCTTTTTCATACCATGTAGCCGCTGGGAACACGATATCAGAATACAAACCTGTAGAAGCCATACGGAAGTCGATGTCGATTAAGAGGTCAAGCTTACCAGCTTCATCTGCTTCGCGCCATTTGATCTCTTCTGGTTTTACTGGTGCGTCATCATCTTCGAGAACACCATGTTTTGTACCAAGTAAATGTTTCAAGAAATATTCATGGCCTTTAGAGGAAGAACCGATAAGGTTCGCACGCCATACAAACAAGTTGCGTGGGTGGTTTTCTTTAGCCGCTGGATCTTCTACGCAGAATTGTAATTCTTTATTTTTCAACGCTTGCGCTACATATTGGTTAATCTCTGCTTCTGTACCAGCACCAGCTGCACGAGCGTCGTTAATCAATTCTTGACTGCCTTTATTGAAAGTAGGGTACGATGGCAACCAGCCTAAACGTGCAGCCAATACATTGTAGTCACCAGGGTGACGGTAACGAGGCTTAGCTAATTTAGATACGCGGTCTGCCAAATCGATGCAATCAGAACGATATTGTTCTGTAGCAAAGTAGAACCAAGATGTACCATTTTGCAAACGAGGCGCTTTACTCCAGTCGTTAGCTGTCATAATACCGCCCCAACCTTCAACAGGACGAAGTTTTTCTTGACCTACGTAGTGAGCCCAGCCACCACCGTTAACACCTTCTGTACCACAGAACATGATGAGGTTCAAGATTGTACGGTAAATGATATCCGCATGGTACCAGTGGTTGATACCACCACCCATGATAATCATGGAACGACCTTTAGTTTTTTCTGCATTATCTGCAAATTCACGAGCTGTGGCAATAGCAATATCCGCTTTTACGCCAGTGATTTTTTCTTGCCATGTAGGTGTGTAAGGAGTGTCATCAGTATAAGATGTTGCCACTTCACCACCGATACCACGATCGATACCATAGTTAGCAAGAATAAGGTCATATACAGTAGTTACTTTTACAGGACCGTCTACAGTTTGTACTGTAATAGTTGGAATAGCACGTTCAATAACACCTTCGTGCTCTTCATCGCCAAAGTATGGCAACTTAACAACAGTCACATCTTCACGTTGATCAAACACGGATAAGCGAGGGTCGATTTTAGCCCCTGTATTACGGTTTTCAAGGCATAAGTTCCATTTTTGTGGATTTGTGTGACGGTCGCCCATTGTACCATTTGGAACAACGATTTCATTTGTTGTTTCATCAATTAATACAGTTTGGAAATCAGCACCGTCTTCTTTGCTACCTAAATCCTTAGCGTTTAAGAAACGACCTGGTTGTACTGCACCGTTGATGTCTTCAACGCGTACAAGGAATGGCATATCGGTAAACTCTTTAGCATACTCTTTGAAGTATGGAGTTTCCTTATCGATGTAATATTCTTTTAAGATAACATGACCCATTGCCATAGCAAGAGCCGCATCAGTGCCGGCTTTCACATTAAGCCAAGCATCAGAAGAAGTTGTAGATTCCGCATAGTCAGGAGATACGGATACAACCTTAGTACCTTTGTAACGGACCTCTGTCAAGAAGTGAGCATCAGGCGTACGAGTCAACGGTACGTTGGAACCCCAAGTCATGATGTAACCAGCATTGTACCAGTCACCAGATTCAGGTGTATCCGTTTGTTCACCCCAAACTTGAGGGCTAGAAGGTGGCAAATCGGCATACCAGTCATAGAAGGACAATGGTGAACCACCCATTAAATTAAGGAAACGAGCACCTGCTGCATAGGACAACATGGACATCGCTGGAATTACAGAGAAGCCTGCGTTGCGGTCAGGGCCGTATGTTTTTGCTGTATATAGTAAAGATGCTGCAGTGATTTCTGTCGCTTCGTCCCAAGTGGAGCGCACAAAGCCACCCATACCACGGGCAGATTTATATTTTTTCGCTTTTTCAGGGTCTTCTACGATAGATTTCCATGCTTCGATAGGATTTTTAGCTGTTTTCTTAGCTTCTCTCCAAAGCTCAGCCAATTCGCCGCGTACATATGGATATTTTACGCGCAATGGGCTGTATAAATACCAAGAGAATGTCGCACCACGAGGGCACCCACGTGGTTCATAGTCCGGCATATCATCAGGTGTTTCCGGATAATCTGTAGCTTGGTTTTCCCAGGCTACGACGCCATTTTTAACGTAAATGTTCCAGCTACAAGAACCAGTACAGTTTACGCCATGTGTTGTGCGGACTACTTTATCGTAGGACCAACGGTCACGATAAAAATTTTCCCATTCGCGACCGCCTTCTTCTGTGATTTGGTGGCCGCTTGGAGATACGTCCTTCTTGCGAAGAAACTTGAATTTCTGAGACAATAAACTCATCTCGTGTCCTCCTTAAAACTACAAAAAAGCCCTTGCGTTAGCAATGCCAACAACAAGGGCGAATATCCACAATTATTCGATATTACTGATATTAGGGTCGATCGTGTCGCTATCTAAATCGAGTAATCCGATTAATGCATCTAAGTCACAGATTACCAGATGGTGTTTATCATAGGCTACATAGCCTAATTTTCGTAACTCACTGAGCATGCGGTTTAAACTTTCCCGAGATGTGGCAGCAAATTCAGCTAACTCTTGATTTGTTAACGCGATGTCGATATAGATACCGTCATCACGTTGAATACCATAGCTATTAGCTAAACGCAATAGTGTTGAATAGAATGCACCTTTTTTGCCATACAACAACAAATCTCTGTATTTGGCTTGTTGTCGCCGCATATGAAGTGTATAGATTTTCATCATTGCAATGGCCAGTGAATGGTCCTTTGCAATGGCTGGTTCTAAAACATCATAACGGATGGAATATACCGAGCATTTTTCACGTGCAATCGCATTGAACACGTAAGTCCGGGTGTTCGTCTCGTACAAAGGAATTTCACCAAGCACATTATTTGGCCCCACCAACCGATGAGCAAAAATATGACCACTTGCCTCAAATTTCTTAATACTAAGTCGCCCTTCGCGGACAATAAAAAAATGATCTGCTATATCACCTTCGTGAAACAAAAACTCGCCTTTTTCAAGGTGAATTGTTTCTCCTGGCAATGCAAGTAACTGGTTAATTAACTCCTGTTCCATACTATCACCGTGCATCTTTCAGTGTCATTTGTCCATATTGATTGTGAAAGTAGCTTTCACAATCAGCCATGCACAAAAGGCACATATACTATATACTTTACGTATATTATCCCTATTATAACCGATTAATTCTCATATAAGTGTGTTTTTCGTCACATTCACATTATATTCTGTCCTATATAATAATGGTGTGATTTTAGGCACACTCTCTATTATTATAGTACCACATTTTACAAGGCTTTTAAACGAGATGTGCCACATATTCGTGTGAAAAGATCTACCCTTTATCACATGTGTTTTAGTTAAAGGAGAGCTCTCATGTCAGAACTGAAAATGCCTCAAGTAGGTGCAAGTCGCAAAGAGATTGTTGCGAACTGGCAACCAGAAAATCCCGAATTTTGGGAAAAGTTTGGTAAAAAAATCGCCAAACAAAACTTGGTAATATCCACTATTGCCTTAACCTTAGCCTTTTGCGTATGGTATCTATGGGCTACCATCGCAGCACAATTAAATGGCGCAGGTTTCCACTTTACAACTGAACAATTATTTACACTCGCAGCCTTACCAGGCCTTGTAGGTGCTACATTGCGTTTCGTCTACACATATATGCCTGCACTTATGGGCGGTAAGAACTGGACCTTTATATCCACACTCATTTTATTAGTTCCTGTTGTATGGCTCGGCTTTGCAGTACAAGATACAACAACTTCTTATACGACATTTATGATTTTAACAGCCCTCATCGGTTTAGCGGGTGCCAACTTCTCGTCCTCCATGGCGTACATTGGCAACTTCTTCCCTAAATCAGAAAAAGGTACAGCCCTTGGCATCAATGGTGGTGTTGGTAACCTTGGTATTTCCGTAATCTATTTCTTAGCTCCATTTGCTATGGGTTCCGCTGCAATTGGTAATGTCTTTGGCGTAACACCAGCTATTATCAAAGGCAACGCAGTATACCTTGCCAATGCGGCTTTCATGTGGATTGTGCCACTCGTAATTATCCTTGCACTTATGACGCGTTTCATGGATAACTTACCATCGGAAAAACCAAATCCTAAAAACCTTGTACAAATCTTCGGCAACAAACACACTTGGGCTCTTACATTACTTTACACATGTTCCTTCGGTGCTTTCTCCGGTTACGCAGCAGCACTTGGTCTCTTGGTAGGTAAAGAGTTCCCTGAAATTCCATTCGCATCCATCGCATTCGTTGGTCCACTTGTTGCAGGTGCCCTTCGTCCTGTAGGCGGTTGGTTATCCGACAAAATCAACAGCGGTACAAAAGTTACCTTTGTTAGCCTCATCGGCTTATGTGCTACCACTGCATTGATCGCAGTTGGTGTAGATATGCACAACTTCCCATTCTTCTTTGCTATGTCCGTATTGACATTCGTATGCTGCGGCTTTGCAACAGGTGCTACATTCCGTATGATTCCTCACGTATTTGGCAATCCGTTGTTATCCTCTCTAATCACAGGTTTCGTAGCTGCTGTAGCTGCATACGGTGCATTCATTACACCTAAAATCTTCGGTTTCGTATACTCCACATTCGGCAACATTCACCCTGCATTCGCAGTACTACTAGCATTCAACATCGTAACAGTTGCAGTTTGCTTCTGGTTCTATGTGAGAAAAGGGGCAAACATGAACGTATAAATTCATGTTCTACCTTATAGCTGTATAGAAAATATAATTTACATCATTAAAGAAAATATAATTCACCCTTAATTTGGGTAATGAAATACCCCCTCAGTCGTCCTCCACCGCCTTAACGGCCTGCGGCTAGGCCTTGGCCTAGCAAAGTCGGACTCTCTGAGGGGGTTATTTCATTAGAAATTAGATGTGAATTAGATTATCTACATGGTGAATTATATTTTCTATTACAGCAATTACGGTTGTCCATGAATTTATGCGTTCTAAATAAACAGAACGGTCTGCGGCCTAGGGCCTTGACCTAGTAAAGTCGGATAATTGTGGGTGTTCTTTTATTGAAATTTAGATCTGTATTAGAGCATCACATAGTAAATTATATTTTCTACCACAGCAATTACGGTTGTCCATGAATTTATGCGTTCTAAATAGACACAACGGTCTACGGCCTAGGGCCTTGACCTAGTAAAGTCGGATAATTGTGGGTGTTCTTTTATTGGAATTTAGATCTGTATTAGAGCATCACATAGTAAATTATATTTTCTGCCACAGCAATTACGGTTGTCCATGAATTTATACGTTCTAAATAGACACAACGGTCTGCGGCCTAGGGCCTTGACCTAGTAAAGGCGGATAATTGTGGGTGTTCTTTTATTGGAATTTAGATCTGTATTAGAGCATCACATAGTAAATTATATTTTCTGCCACAGCAATTACGGTTGTCCATGAATTTATACGTTCTAAATAGACACAACGGTCTGCGGCCTAGGGCCTTGACCTAGTAAAGGCGGATAATTGTGGGTGTTCTTTTATTGGAATTTAGATCTGTATTAGAGCATCACATAGTAAATTATATTTTCTGCCACAGCAATTACGGTCGCCCATGAATTTATGCGTTCGAAACAAACACAACGGCCTGCGGCTAGGCCTTGGCCTAGCAAAGTCGGACTCTCTGAGGGGGTTATTTCATTAGAAATTAGATGTGAATTAGATTATCTACATGGTGAATTATATTTTCTGCCACAGCAATTACGGTTGTCCATGAATTTATGCGTTCGAAACAAACACAACGGTCTGCGGCCTAGGGCCTTGACCTCGTCTATATACCTCTTCTAAAAATTAGAACAGGCCTGTTCTAATTTCTAGGAGAGCGTGTATTGATGCACCAAGGAAGTATGTGAGCCTTATATGCTTATTTTCTATGCAACCCACTGTAAACGAGTTCAAAGATAACTTTCTGAGCTTCTAACCACTCATCGCTCTGAGACCATTTATATTGTTTATTAACAGCATATAGACCGTGTACTAAAAATACAAAAACGGATACACCTACGTCAAATGAAGTCCCAAGTGCTTCTGCCATAACAAGCCCTTGCCGATCTTTTTCACTCCGTATAATTCGTTGCAATACATATTCTGAAATTTGGTCATCTAAAAATAAAGGTAAATACTTTTTATGTCGTATAATACGCTGACATAAAGGCAATCTATCAAAAATAGAATCGTATGCTTCTCTCAACGAAACAGAATTAGAAGCAGCTGATAAGGTGTTAGCTATAGTTTGTAAATTATTATTATCTACCATTCCTGGTCGCGAATAAGCGATTGCATCATCTACTAAATCATCAACAATTTCCATGATATTGCTATAGTGTAAATAAAAAGTAGAGCGAGTTATACCTGATGCTTTACACAACAATGTTACGGTTAAAGACTCAAAAGAATGGTTTTCTAAACAACTAAGCAACCCTTCTTTTAACAACATTCGTGTCATTTCTTTTCGAGTTATCATATAACCTCCTACATAGACACATTTATACAATGTGTCTATTAACAAACATAGTGTCAATTATTGTTGAGACTAGTATAACAAAACAAGGTACACTTATTCTAGGGATTACAAACAGTAATCTATTTGATGAGATTTTCAAAATACAATCAAGGAGATACCTATGACACAATATACTCACATTAGAAATGCTACAGGAAAATTAACAATAAAAAACACAACATTTCTTATTGATCCATTCTTAGCACCAAAAGATACTTATCCTGGCTTTGAAGGAACATTTAACTATCAACAAAGAATGCCTATGGTTGATTTACCTGTATCAATGGACAATCTATTAAGCAATGTAACTGCGGTAGTAGTTACACACACACATCTCGATCATTGGGATGACACGGCAATTAAATCTATTCCAAAGTCACTTCCTATTTTTGTGCAAAATACAGCGGACAAAGAACTTATTATCTCCCAAGGCTTTAATGATGTACGCATCATTTTTGAAAGTCTTGAGTTTAATGGTATCACATTAAGAAAAACAGGTGGCTCACACGGCACTGTAGAAATGTATGCAAATCCAGTTCTTGCACCATTAGCAGGCGATGCAATGGGCGTTATTTTTGAAGCAGAAGGCGAACCAACTGTGTACCTTGTAGGCGATACAGTATGGACAAGCGATGTAGAGAAGGCCCTTCTTCGCTTCGACCCTAATGTTATTATTATGAATACAGGATATGCTCAAATTTTGGGCTTTGAAGATAGTATTATTATGGGGACAAAAGATATTGGCCGCATGGTAGTACGCAAACCAGAAGCTAAAATCATCGCTGTTCATATGGATACAGTTAATCATACAGCAACAAGCCGTAAGGATGTGCACAAATTTATCAAAGGCACCCATATCGAAAGCCATGTAGCAGTCCCTGAGGATGGAGAAACTATTATACTATAAGTTACTATATACCTATGTTGTTTTTATGTTGTTATTGAGGTATACTATAAACATAAAGAGAGTCATTGACGTGTGCAAGCGTTAGGCTCATCTAAAAATTAGTAAAACGAGATGCGCCTAACGTGTAAGTATTACCAGTACTTATTACGTTAGGCGTTTCTTAAGTTTATTTGAATAAACTTAAGATAGATACAACTATGGAAATTACAAAAAGAATTATATAAACCTTCTCGAATTTACTCATAGTATCACCACCTTTCGGTGATGAACCTAACTCACGTCAATGACTCCTGTTATTAGTATAGCAGAGTTATAAATGATGTAATAGATTAAGTTAATAAGCTTTTGATTAAAAAATGAAGCGTCAGGTCTACCTGACGCTTTTATTCTTTCATAAATAATTATTAGTTAAAGACCCTCTTCAGAATCCGACTTTGCCCCTGTTCCGAAGGAACAGATCTGGGCGGTGGAGGATTATGGAGAGGGTCTTTTGTTTATATTATATTATTTTACTTCTGCCCAACCTAAAGCAGCACGTTTTTCATCGATATCTGCCAAGATTTTTTCAGCAACTTTAGCTGGATCTGTATTTACATACATAACAGAGCCTAGGATGTCTTTAGTGTCTTCTTTCAACCATTTTGTAACAGCATCAGAGCCTTGTGTAGGTGGCTCAACGCAGTGGTAGGAGTTGATACCCATTAGACGGAAGCCAAGGGATGCATCGATACCTTTTTCGTTGGACCATTCAGGGCTAGACATAGCAAATGGCATTTGTGGCAAGTTAAGGCCTAATTCGCCAGCAATACCAGCGAAAATACCAGAGGAACGTGCATTATCTACACATTCGCCAACATGCCATACTGGCGGTTGATCATCGCCCAAGAACTCTTGCAATGCAGGGCTACATTTCTTAATAGCATCTGTATTACAGTAACCAAGTTTCATCAATGGGAAGGATGCACAACCATTTGTTAAGATGATACAGCCATTTTTGATAAGTGTATCAACGATATCTACAGTTGCTTTTTCGTAGATAACGCGAGGGTTGGAACAACCTACTACGTTTACGATACCACGAACTTTACCAGATTTTAAAGCCTCTGCCAACGGTTTGAAGGAACCGTAATGTTTAACAGTGGATTCTGGAGAGAAACCAACTTCAGCAGTGATTTCGTATGGCGGAATGAATACAGGCATACCTTTACGCAATTCATGAGCTTCAAGAGCGCGATCCAAGATTTTGCGAGCCAATGCTTTTGTTTCAGACAAGTTAGTATGATGGTGATCGTAACCGATGTGTTCTGCACCTGGTAAACGAGCTGCATCAGATGTAGTGATAACCTTTGTATTGAAGCAACGTGCTACGTCCATAATAGCAGGGTAAACGTCTTGAACGTCGGCTACCCAGCAGTCAAGAGCACCTGTACCAAGTACAAGTTCCGCACCGATAGCATTACACAATGGAATAACATTTTCATAACGGTACATACTGGACAAACCAGAGCAGCAGATACCGTAGAATTGGATACCTTTAGCACCGATAGCTTTCGCTTTTTCTAGGTACTCTTCAGAGGCGCCAATTGTACAAATTTGGGATACCAATGTTGGCAAGTGACCATGCACAGCGATGTTAACATAACCTTTTTTCAAAGCACCAATGTTAACTTTGGATGTACGACGACCACCTTGTCCGAACAATGCGTCTGTTGCGATGTCTGCTGCCACTACGCCTGTGAATGTGAAAGCAAGACCACAACGCAAGAATTGTTTCATGTTGCTTTCCCAATCGCCATCTGTACCTACGCATGTACGATGGTATGCATCAAATGCTTCATTGTACGCGGAAATAGGCAAAATATCCAAGTTTTTCCAAACTTCGCGACGTTCAGCAGGAGCCATTGCTGTAATTGTTTTATATTCGCCAGGCAATGCACGGCTCAAGTCTTCTAATAAAACGTCTGCTAAATCATTAGCTACTTCTTTCAAGGAACGACCTTCTTCAGGGATGTTGAAAGCCTTACATACAGTACGGATTTTTTCTTCGCCCAAAATTGGAATATCCAATTGATCATTAGCGGCAGCTTTCAAAGAAATCAAAATTTCACGAGCATGCGCACCATGTTGAGTCAAACCACCAGCAGCAGCACGTGTCATGTTACGAGCTACGATAAGGTCAGCATCGGCACCGCAAACGCCACGAGGGCTCTTAGGCGTAATTTTACATGGACCCATGAAACAAATACGACAACATACGCCAGCAATACCGAACGCACATTGAGGTTGTTGTTTATCGAAACGGTCGAATACAGTGTCGCAACCAATTTGTTCCATACGAAGAATCATCTCACGCACGGCAGGGTCAGGAGTTTGCTCGATAACATCTTGCTTAGTAGGCCATGTTTTACGATACTCAGCAACAGCCTTAAGATAATCATTTACGCCATGTTCATGAGGCACGCCTGGTTCATGAGTGTGTGGCACCCATTTATCTGTAGGCAAAGCCTTTTCATGGCTATGATCGTGACCATGGTCATGATCGTGATGATGGTCATGATCATGGTGGTGGTCATGGTCATGATGGTGATGATGACCGCCGCAATGGCAATGATGATGTTCACCATGGCTATGGTCATGGGTATTTTTATTTTCCACGTCTTTACTCATTTTAAACCTCCTAGGGGCCTACGTAGGCCAACCGCTAATAACAAGAAAACATATTCTTATTCTATCTAAGTTAAATCCACCTTAATTGTGGGTTTTAAATCCTATCTCATAAATATGTTTTAAACTATCATAAGTATATTTGTTGAGAGGACAATTGTCAATCGAATTTTATACATATTATAAAAAATATTAGCTTCTATCCCCCATTCTAACAATGTTTTTCAATTATAAGCCTCATACTAACTTCATAAAGCAAACTTACTTTAATTCCTTTATATCAAAGGAATTAAAGCGCACACATGTGAAGAAAACACCTCATAACACTAATTCTACATACACAAATCATTCTCCTGCATCAATTTGATGAAACTTTATTGCACTAACTAAAACATATTTCCCATACGTCCTACGCACCTCTGTTAACTCACCCTCTACGTTGGGCTCCGCGTAGCGCAGTAGCGTGTCTTCCCTAACGCCGATGTGCTAAAAACTTTAATGCATTCACTAAATGAGTAAGGATAAAAAAATCCTCCTCAAACGACTTCCCCCTCTGCTGTGGATTTTCCTATGGAAAATCTTACGCAACGGGATTAGCGATGTGTAGCTCCCATACGTCGCTACGCTCCTCTGTTAGCTCACACCCTGCGTTGGGCTCCGCTTTAACGCAGTAGCTTCTCTAACGCAAATGTGCTAAAAACTTTAATGTATAAGCATAAAGGATAAAGGAAAAACAGCCCGTCACAAATGACTTCGGGCTCCGCTTTAGCGCAGTAGCTTCTCTAACGCAAATGTGCTAAAAACTTTAATGTACTTACTGAATAAGTAAGGATGAAAAAATCCTCCTCAAACGACTTCGGGCTCCGCGTAGCGCAGTAGCGTGTCGGCTTGAGGAGGATTTTTTTATCCGCCACCGTATTTAGGTGTTACATTAAAGTTTTTAGTACATCAAGTACTTCGTGTGGTAATTCATTTTTACCGTCTTTGAGTTTTTCCACGTATTCAGAGCGGAATTCAAAGGCTTGGTGTAGTTGGTGATGGTATTCACGTACGTCGAATGGTGGTTCGAAGCCTGGCACTTCTACGTAGGATAGGTTTTCATAGGCGCCGAATGGTTCGAATTGTAGGTCACCTTCTACTAGACGTTCTAATAAATCGAGGGTCACTTCTTTAGGAATTTTCTTTTCAAGGAAGAATCCTGTGTTCATGATGTAGCAATCTACGCCACATTCTTTGAAGAGTTTTTTATAGCTTTCATAATCACGAACTAAAGGATAGGTACGGAATGGGTTTGCGTATGGCTCGATAACGAGTGCATTAGGATCGACGTTAGCATCGAGTTTTTCCGCAGTAGAGCGGCGCGTTGCAAGTGTAGCACCCATAGTGGAAGCCAATACAGGGTCATCGATTTTAAGGATTGGTGGCAATGTTTTATCTTTCATCAACCACACAATGGCATTAACAGGTTCGTCCACATGGTTTACGCGATTATCTGTCCAGAATTGGGATTTAATAGCGCGGCCATTGTTGTTACGCACGTCCTCAGCTAATACGACCTTGTTGCCATTTTCGTCGAGGGTAACGCCTACATTTTGCAATGTTAATAGGTATTTATTAGCTGGGTGTTCCACAGGATAATCCTGCATTTTATCAAAGTATGTTGGTTCCATCGCAACGGAGGTCAAATCGTTTGTATTGATGATGTACGCATCGTCATGCAAGATGGAGATGTCGTAGCGACCATTGTGTTTTTCATGAGTCAATGTGGATTTACCGGAACCGGATAGGCCGAACACGCCGATTGTGAAAGACTCACCATTTTTAAGGTTATAGCGTTTCATACCGCCGTGACAAGCTACGTAACCATAGCGGTTTGCCAAGGACCAAGCTAATGTCAATGTACCTTTTTTATGTTCCCCAAAGTAACGCATACCAAGAATCATGGCGCAGTTATGAGCTGGGTCAAAAATCGCAAGCCCACCTGGATGACCTGGCACAACATAATCTGGGTCAGAATAGATGTAAATATCCCCTTCTAGAATATCTTTACTGTTGTTGTAAAATTCTTTTGTCGCTTCGTCAAAGAATTTAAAGTTCATAATCCAAGAGTACATGATGGATGCATGATCCTTTGGAATCATAAGGTGAGCACGAGCCGTAAATTTTTGATCAAGACCAACCACAACTTGTGTGGAAATCCATTCTTTATTGCGGCTATCATACACAGCATCGCGAGCGATACCGGCTAATTCGACCTCATCAATGCCTTCATCGCCAATGATACGGCGAGCCTTCGCATAACGGCCAGTCGTTTTGCCATCATTAGTTACGAGAATTTTAGCATCCGCTGGTAAGCCTTGTTCTTCTGGTTTAAATACAGGCATATCAAGGACAATAACACCTGGTTCTTGCGTTGCCAATGTATACGCCTCTGCTACGGATGTAACAGGTTTTACGTTATTGCCGTAAAACGCAGTTTCAATGGTGCTGCGTAATTTAGAAAATAACGGGTTTGTCTTGATTTCACTTTGATTCCAAATGCGACGTGTTGCCATTCTAATCCTCACCTTTATCGTATAACTTTATAAAAACTAGTAGTTTGTATATTGAAAAACACTTCTAATATTTTCTATTTTACCTGTTTTTAGGAAATTTGTATACATGAAAGAGATGAACAAAAGTAAATTGTTGTATGTTTATTTTAAATTAGTGCAACACATTTTGTAATAATAAAAATTGATAACTATTGTAAGCTCTCAGAGAGTTACTTTTTATTTTTATTAATAAATGCGTTGATTATCGCCTACAAAGTCAGTTTTATCCCAAGTCAACAATGTACGGGAGCCTTCTAATTCACGGATATGTGTACAATCTTGCATCATTTCTAGTACGCCTCGGAATTTACCATTTTCATCGCGCACGGCCGTGTAGATAACATAGATAAACAAGCCCGGTTTATTGATCCAAAATTCTGCTTGGCTTTGTTCTCCCGAACGGAATTTCTCTACGATTTCTTCTACTACATGAACAGACTTCGCAGGATGGCAATTCTTCACCTCACGGCCAATAACATTAGCACTACGAGGGAAAATACGATGTGGTGTATCACTGTAGAATTTAACGAGTTCATTTTCATCTACATAGGATAAATCCACAGGCAGATGACGGAACAACAAATTAATTTGCTCTAAGGTCAATTTGCCAGTGGCCACATCTAGGACAGCATCCTTACTAACGGCTGCACCTCCTACAGGGCCAACATATTTGGATAATAGACCTGCCAAATCGTTTAGGAACTCGTTAGATACAGCACCGTTTTGACTAGTAGCATTTCCATTTAATGAGGCTGCGGAATCGTTAATACCTGGCACGACATATAAACCTGGTGCGTTAATAATAGCATAACCGATTTCATGGTCATTTTTGCTCATGCGCACAAATTCTTCATCGCTTAATAATTTAAAGGATGTTGGCAATAAAACCTCTAACTCCTTAGAGTTCAAATCACGTAACTTTGCCAGTGTTTCTGGAACAGATGCTAGGAATTCTTCGTATTTATCTTCACGAAGCAATGCATAGGATGCAGAGATAGCATCGCGCACACCATCATCAAAGGTCCACATAATACGCGTTGGACGATCAAACCCATGATTTTCTAACATTGGATATAATTGATTTTGCTTACGAGATAGATGGATACGCCATTCTGCTAAGGAATCAAAAACACCAAGCCAAGGATTTTTAATAAACTTATCTTGTTTTAACAATTCATCCGCTTCAAGAGCTACCTTTTCAACCGCATTAATTTCTTCTAAACAAGCCCACAACGGATGATTCTCTGGGTACTCATTTTCGGCACGTACTAATACACCGTCAAATAAATTCAACAAATCATCCATCTTGTCTAGTATTTCTTCATCCTTATAGACACCTTTCAAACTTTGCTCTGCATAAGCAAATTCGTCAGGCGTACAAGTACCTAACTTTTCTTTTAAAATACGGTTACCCTCTTCCAAGGATAATTTACCGTCTAAATAATCTTCTTTAATAGATACAATAATTCTGTACCGTTCATTATTAATATCTAGCTTTTGCTGTAATGGATTCATACGCTTATACCTCCAGGGGTCAAAGACTATTAGTATATACAATATATTATTACTATATTAAATATACTTTTATTATATTCATTTTGAAAGTGATTTTCAGTTGCTACAGATACATTTCCCAAGATGATTGAGCCACAAAATACTTTCACCCAATATAATTAAATCCTTAAGTACTTTCACCAGCACATAAAAAGGCACCCATACAATGTATGAGTGCCTTCTATTAATTTCTCAAATCAATATATTCAGTTTTAGATGCCTCTACAGGATTGCCATTGCTATCCGTAGCCGGTGTAAATTTCCATGTAGAAATTGTGTTCACGATAGATGCATCCGCATCACTACTACCAGTGGTTCCCTGTAATTCTACATGAGAAACGGATCCATCTGTATTAATAGTAAAGTTTACATTAACAACAGTTGCATCACCGGCATAACCATGTAGTACACCAGAATCAAAGCCTGGTGTAGATACTGCTTTTGGCGCTTCATAAGGTGTGGCCGCCAAAGAAACAGCGGCAGACATGGACATTATTAATGCCGTTAAGGCAACACAACGCAATACATTACTCATCATCTTTCTCCTCATTTAGTCTTATGACCACTCTCATTATTGAGTCCTAGACTGTTTCACTCCTTATTTTGCCTTAGGACCATTCGCTTTCGCATTCACATCAGACGCATGATTATCGTTAGACTGTGATTTGTCTACCGTCAATTTACCATTGCCGGACTTAGCGGGAGCATTACCCTTTGGCAATGTGATTGTCATGCCGATGATGGATGCATGGGCTTTTTGATCTGTGCCAATAGCCGGCGTAAATTCCCATTGTCTAATAGCAGCTTTCACAGCCTCATCAACAGGACCATAACCAGAGGATTGTTCTACAAAGACATTTTCAACCTTGCCTTGTTTGTTAATTAGGAATCGTACACGCATATGATCTGCTACGGTAATTCCATTTGGAATAGCTGGCATTGTAGGTTTAACGATGGATACCTCGCGAGGTGCTTCTGTAAATCTACCCGCAGCCGCATCAGCATGAGCAGGCATCATAGCACCTACCGCAAATGTAAGAACAGCAGCACACGCGAATCGAGTTAATATATTCATGGTTTGTTCCCCCTCGAAATTAATATAATAAATATACATATATAATACTCGATAAAGATGAAGAAAAAAATACTTAACTGCAAAATGTAGTCTATTAGTAAAAAATATATGTATAGAATAATTTTTATTGATAATTTTTCTCATCTATGTTATATTTATATTGACTAAATTGATCGGATTACACATCAAGTTGATGTAACAAAATTACAAAAGGAGGTTCATCATGAGACGTAGAAAGCGTATTCAAATGAAGGTCATGATGGTACTTGGTATCGTTGCCCTCGTTGGGCCTAACCATCTACAATCTCTCATCCACTAAATAATCGTGACCCTAGCAGAAGACTATATAACTGCCAATAGCCGCTACGTTAGTAGCGGCTATTTTTCCGCTTAAATAAGGGTAGTTAACAAGATAACCAAAGATGTTAAACTCAGTACCTATAAAAGGAGGTTTATTATGAAATTCAATCGAATCTTGCTAATAGTCGTATCATTAGCACTTATGTTATTCGCATTAGCAGGCTGTGGTAAGGATGCAGCACAGGACAGTCAAAAGAAACTAAACGTAGTTGCTACAACAACAATGTTAACGGATTTAGTAAAAGAAATTGGCGGTGACCATGTGTCCGTCCAAGGTCTTATGGGGCCTGGCGTAGATCCTCACCTCTACCAAGCGAGCGCCGGCGATGTAACAACTATGTCTAAGGCAGATGTTGTAGTGTACAACGGTATTCACTTAGAAGGTAAAATGGGTTCCATTTTCGACAATTTAACAAAACAAAATAAAGCTACTATCCGCGTATCCGACGCTATTGATCCAGCTACTCTACTCGACTTTGACGAAGAAGATGGCGTGAAAACTAAAGACCCTCATATTTGGTTCGATGTAGCGAATTGGAAACTTGCAGCCAAGGCTGTATACGAAGGACTTTCAAAAGCAGATCCAGCTCACAAAGAGGATTTCAAAAAACGGTATGATGCGTACCTCACTAAATTAGATGACACAGATGCATACATTAAAGCACAAGCAGAATCAATTCCTAAAGAATCTCGCGTTCTCGTAACAGCACACGATGCCTTCCAATACTTCGCTCGCGCTTATGGCTTTGAAGTAAAAGGTTTACAAGGCGTTAGTACTGCTACAGAAGCAGGTACACAAGATGTAAATGAACTTGTGCAATTCATCGTAGATCATAAAATTAAAGCCATCTTCGTAGAATCTTCTGTACCACACAAAACAATTGAAGCCGTTCAAGAAGCAGCTAAAGCTAAAGGCTGGAACGTTGCTATCGGTGGCGAATTATACTCCGACTCCCTCGGTTCTGAAGGCACTGAAGGTGGCACATATATCGGCATGGTAAAAGCCAACATCGATACCATCGCTAAAGCACTTAAATAAAGGAGGTCTCTATGGAATGGGCCGTTGAAGTTGAAGATATGACTGTAGCTTATACGACAAAACCCGTATTATGGGACGTAGATATGAAGGTACCCATCGGTTCCTTAGCGGCCATCGTCGGCCCTAACGGAGCCGGTAAATCTACATTATTAAAGGCCATGTTAGGCCTATTAACAGTTATCTCAGGTAGTGTTAAGTTTTATATCGACCACCACCTTGCAATGGACAAAAAGGATTACAAGAAAATCGCCTATGTCCCTCAAAGCGGTAGCGTAGACTGGGACTTTCCTACTACCGTATTAGACGTTGTACTTATGGGCCGCTATGGTCATCTAGGTTGGTTCAAACGACCAAGTAAAAAGGATAAGGAACTCGCCCTCTCCATGATTGAAAAAATGGGCATGAGCGACTATGTAAACAGACAAATTCGTCAACTTTCAGGGGGCCAACAGCAGCGTGTATTCCTCGCAAGAGCCCTCGTACAAGAGGCAGATATTTACCTCATGGACGAGCCCTTCAAGGGCGTCGATAAAACGACGGAGCGTGCTATTATTTCCCTATTACAAGAAATGAAAGCGCGCGGCAAAACGGTGATCGTCGTACACCACGATTTAAATACGGTACCTCAATATTTCGACTGGGTAACGATGGTCAATAAGCAAACTGTTGCCTATGGTCCCATAGCAGAGACCTTTACTGACGAAGCCATCGAGCGTACCTACGGCAAGGGGAGGATTGTATGACCATACTCCAATCCTATACGACACAGATGGTATTGCTCGGTACAGCTCTCTTGGGCCTTGCCAGTGGTATTGCAGGCACCTTCGCTGTACTGCGCAAGGAAAGCCTCATCGGTGACGGCCTCTCCCACGCAGCACTGCCTGGTGTAGTCATCGCGTTCTTGCTGACCGGTATAAAAGACATTGAGGTACTCATTATAGGTGCCGCCCTATCCTCTATCACTGCAGCATGGCTCATTACCATCACCGTAGAAAACAGTAAAATCAAATTCGATGGGGCTTTGGCTACTATTCTATCTGCTTTCTTTGGACTTGGTATGGTTCTACTCACCTACCTTCAAAGTCTGAACAATGCAGGTCAGGCGGGGCTTTCAAAATTTATATTTGGACAGGCCGCCACCATATTAGCCCGCGATGTGTACATTACATCGGCAGCAGCGCTCATCATTATCGTTTTAACAGCCTTATTTTGGAAAGAGCTAAAGCTCATTTCCTTTGACGTAGAATACGCTAAAACATTGCAAATTCCCGTCACCTTTACCCTCATTTTATATCGTTCCCTATTGATCATGACCATCATCATCGGCATTCAATCAGTAGGTGCTATCTTGATTAGTTCCCTACTCATTGCACCGGCCGTAGGGGCTCGTCAGTGGACGAACAAGCTAGGTACCATGTGTATACTAGCAGGATGTTTCGGCATGGTATCTGCTATTGGCGGTACCATTTGGAGTACAACAGTACAAAAACTGCCTACAGGTCCAGCTATCATCGTCATCCTGTCGGTTATCGTACTGTTGAGCCTCATATTTGCACCTAATAGAGGCATCTTGTGGCAATTCCGGAAAAGAGGTGCCCCATGACAGTACATACAGAGATTTTACTCATCGCCATCGCAGTATCCATCGCGTGCGCTATTCCTGGTGTATTCCTCGTGCTGCGCCGCATGTCCATGATGGCCGACGCCATTACGCATACCGTATTCCTCGGCATCGTGCTCGCTTTCTTTGTAACGGAAGACTTAAACTCCCCCTTGCTTTTAGTAGGGGCAACCGTAGTCGGCGTAGGAACGGTGTGGCTTACAGAGATGATTCATAACACGGGCCTCGTCAACGAAGACGCGTCCATTGGTATCATCTTCCCGCTCCTCTTCTCCATTGCCATCATCCTCGTCAGTCTCTATAGCGGCAACGCACACCTTGACGTAGATACCGCACTTCTAGGGGAAATCGCATTCGCCCCATTCGACAGATGGATTGTAAACGGTACCGACTTAGGCCCTGTATCGCTATGGATTTCCCTGGGGGTGGCATTCATCAATCTCGTATTAGTTATGCTCTTCTACAAGGAATTGCAACTATCTACCTTCGATCCACTATTAGCAGGGCTCTTCGGCTTCATGCCTGCCCTCATCCATTACGTGCTGATGACCATGGTATCCCTCACCGTGGTGGCTTCATTCCAAGCAGTAGGCGCCATCCTCGTTATCGGCCTCATGATCGGACCTGCGGTTATTGCTTATTTATGGACGGACTCTGTGAAAGCCATGCTCACTAGCAGTATCATCATCGGCACTATATGTGCTGTCATCGGTACGGAAGTCGCTTTCACCCTAGACATATCCATTGCAGGCGCTATCGCAACAACGATCGGTCTCGCTTTATTAATTGCCGTTATTTGCACGCCAAAGACAGGCTATATCGCTACCTATCGTCGCCAACGCCACTTGCGTCGTCACTATCGGGAAACAATGATGCTCTGCCACATCTATACCCATATGAACACACCGGTAGCGGCCATCGAAAACGGTATCGGCACCATTCACGAACACTTGAACTGGAAGCCAGACTATACACACCAAGCCGCATCACACCTTAAGAAACAAGGCTTGTTGTATGTAACAAATGGGTACTATATGCTGACCGATAAAGGCGTGGCGCAAGTTAAAGAAATTATTTAAATACAATACCAATACTTTTCCCAACAAAAAAGAAGCTGAAACCAATGCTAATCCGCAAGATTTCAGCTTCTTCTTTTATATTTAATTATATGGCTAGAATACAACACGCATCTGATACCACTTAGCACCGCCATGATCAGATACAGACTCGCCTTCATTTATAAAGCCAAACTTGGCGTAATAATGAATCTTTTCTTCCTTACATGTTAAAATAACACCTTTTCGATTTTCTTCTTTGGCCAATTCTATGAAAGCCTCAATCAACTGCCCCCCTACACCGCGATTGCGATACGCTGGCATTGTATTTAGGCCAAATATCATCTGCCATGCGCCATGGGGATTATGCAGCGAAGCATCGGCGAACATCTCATCCGTCAAGACTTCATCATCTGTTACAAATCCATCGATAAAACCGATAGGTGTATCACCATCAAAAATAATAAGGAAATGATCTGCATAGTGGGCAAGGCGTTCTTTAAACGCTTCACGAGATGCTGCCTCGGCAGGTGGAAAACATGTAGCCTCTATTTTCGTTACTAAATCTAAATCTTCGGTTGTTGCTTTTCGTATGAGCATATTAATTAATCAATTCCTTTCTCATATAGATAACATCATCCATAGGATTATGGTAATACGGCTCACATTCAGCAAAGCCATGCTTCTTGTACAAATGGATGGCGGCTTGTAATGGTTCAATTGTATCTAGCACCATTTCTTTATAACCGGAGGCCTTAGCATGGTCCATGATACGTTCAATCAGACAATCACCGAGAGCATGTCCACGCCCCTCAAGACGCACATAGAGGCGCTTCATTTCACAACGGGTATCGCTATGCTGATAATATGCCACCATACCTAGCACCACATTATTATCATCAATGGCTACAAGTAATTCACCATTGGGAGCCGTATATTTCTCAGCAATATCGGCTAATTCCTTATCTAAATTTTGAAAGGACAAATCGCGACCAAGCCACTTTGTATACTCTTGAATTAACTCTTTCACTTGATCTAAATACGGTTTGCCATCAACTATTTTAATCATATAAACTCCAATAGATTAATTACTATAACTTTCTCATCTCACGAACGAATGCCTCCGCCTCCTGTAAGTTCTTTGGGAACTCGAAATACATATACCTTTCAGCACCGTAAATGGGATTTCTAAAATCATAGCCACTCAACAACAAATACTCTATGATTTTCCACTCTTTATCATTAGATTTTTTGGGAGCTTTGAACTTTTCATTTACAAAGTACATTTTACCTTTACATATAGGACAGGTTTTATTAGTGTTAAACAACTCGTAATTCGTACCCTCCGATAAGGAGATTCGGCAGTTAGTACATACATTTTTATAGCCCATGATTATTTTCTCCTATATGGTTTATGTTGAAAGATTTATTTTACAAATCCTCATCAATTACATATACCATATCACCTGTAAAGTATATGTTCATTATACAGTGAACGGGGTTTCCTTCAGTCCATAACCAGCCTTGGAATACAGCACGTCCCCAATTGTAGGTCTCCGTAATTACCTCAAACTCACTTTCACTATAATCCTGTTGATACTGAGGTAACTCAATTCTTTTACCTGTGAAAGTATCTAATATTGTACTATCAAAGACGAAAATTTCTAAATCATCAATATCACACTTCTCAAATACAATCTTGGCCTTATGAGTCTGTTCAACACCGTTCTCATAGGAAAAAATATAATCAAAGGTAAAAATCAAATTATCGTCTGCGTATTCTATTTTCTGCACTCTTGCATCGTGGATAGAATACTTAAAATACTCTCCAAAAGATCTTGTGATTTTCATAGGCTCCAACAATAATAATTAAAAGAACAAATTATGTCTTATATTATTATATTTATTAACCATATATAGTCATAAAAGCCTCCTGCCAAAATGACAGGAGGCTTTATTTCGGCAAATGTATAGCCAGGATTATTATTCTTATTCCCACTCAATTGTTGCAGGTGGTTTAGATGTAATATCGTACACGATACGGTTGATGTGTTGTACTTCGTTTACGATACGACGGGAGATTGTGTCCAATACGTCGTAAGGGATGCGTGCCCAGTCAGCAGTCATAAAGTCTGTTGTTGTTACGCCACGCAATGCCAATGTGTAATCATATGTACGGAAGTCACCCATAACGCCTACAGTACGTGTAGATGTTAATACTGCAAAGTATTGGTTGATACTGCGATTAAGGCCAGCTTTTGCAATTTCGTCACGGAAGATATAATCCGCATCACGCAAGATATCGAGTTTGTCTTTAGTGATTTCGCCCATTACGCGGATAGCAAGACCAGGGCCTGGGAATGGTTGACGCCATACAAGGTAATCAGCCAAACCTAATTCAGAACCAAGCTCACGTACTTCGTCTTTGAAGAGGTTGCGCAATGGTTCGATGAGGCCTTTGAAGTCTACTACTGCAGGCAAGCCGCCTACGTTGTGGTGAGATTTAATCACTTCCGCTTCGCCAGTACCGGACTCAATAACGTCAGGGTAGATTGTACCTTGTGCTAAGAAATCAACGGAACCAATTTTACGGCCTTCGTCTTCAAATACGCGAATGAATTCTTCGCCGATAGCTTTACGTTTCGCTTCTGGATCGTCAAGACCAGCCAATTTATCTAAGAAACGTTTTTCTGCATCGACGCGGATGAAATGCATGCCGGAATCTTTGAAAGCTGCTTCTACTTCGTCACCTTCGTTTTTACGCATTAAACCATGGTCAACGAAGATACAAGTCAATTGGTCGCCAACGGCTTTAGAGATAAGAGCTGCTGCAACGGAGCTATCTACACCGCCAGACAATGCCAACAATACTTTGCCATCGCCTACAGTGTTACGGATTTCTTCAATAGCAGTTTTTGCATAGTTTGCCATTGTCCATGTGCCTGTGAAACCACATGCTTCGTACAAGAAGTTGTGAAGCATTTCTTTACCATGTTCAGTGTGCAATACTTCTGCATGATATTGCATAGCGTATAATTTACGCTCTTTATTTTGCATGGATGCAACAGGGCAGTCCTTTGTATGAGCAACGATTTCGAAACCTTCAGGTACTTTTGCTACATAGTCAACGTGAGACATCCACACAACTTGGTCTTCGTCCAAGCCTTTGAACAATGGGGATGTAGTATCTACTTTAGTAGGTGTTTTACCAAATTCGCGGTTGTCCGCAGACTTCACTTCGCCACCTAATGTATGCGCCATAAATTGCATACCATAGCACATGCCAAGAACTGGAATGCCAAGTTCAAAGATTTCCTTTTCAATTTTAGGGGAATTCTCTTCGTACACGCTGTTAGGGCCACCAGTGAAGATGATACCTTGCGGCTTCAATTCCTTAATTTTTTCTAATGCTTTGTTGTATGGATATACTTCGCAGTATACATGATTTTCACGAACTCGGCGTGCAATCAACTGATTATATTGACCGCCGAAATCGACAACAATAACAAATTCCTTGTTTTCCATAGTTCCTCCGTATGCATCTATTTGTGAAAGTATATTCACCAATTTATAATGTCCATACATTCCTGTACTGGGGGTGCGTTTTACAAACGAAACGCCAATTTTTTATTACAGTCTATTATACCATAGGAACCATATGTACTCCATATATTCCGTATGAAAGTTATAAAACACTTTTTAACGTTCGGATTTTCAATACATTTCAGTTTCTGACGGTTCAAGGTCACCCTTTCACATACCTATTTTAAAATAGAACAGGCCTGTTCTATTTTTTAGAGAGCCTATTGCACATACCCATTTCAGATTACTACAGGTCTGTTCTATTTTTTTAAGAGCCTATTGCACTCACCCATTTCAGATTACTACAGGCCTGTTCTATTTTTTAGATAGCCTATCACACATGCCCATTTCAAATTACTACAGGCCTGTTCTATTTTTTAGAAGACCTATTGCACGTGCCCATTTCAGATTAGTACAGGCCTGTTCTATTTTTTAGACAGCCTATCACACATGCCCATTTCAGATTAGTACAGGCCTGTTCTATCTTTAAGTAGCTTATGCATTTGTACGGCCCCAACAGGACAGATTGAATAGCAATCACCACAGCTGATACATCCGTTGCCAATAATAAATTTAGTAGTTCCTTCGGTGATGCATTGTACAGGGCAGTCCTCAGCACAAGCACCGCATTTAACGCAGGTATCGTCTATATCAAATTTTAGATTGCCCATATTACATCACCTCGCTATCATCCATGGAATATATTGTTAATTCACTATTCGATTTTTATTTCTATTTACCTTCTAATTCGCGATTATGTGCAATGGCCGAATAGAGTGCACGAGCCACGCCATAATTGTTATTATCCGTTGTTTCGTAACGAGCGGCAGCTTTCACATTATCTCGTGCATTTCCCATAGCTACACTAGCGCCAGCAAAACGGATCATAGATAGATCATTTTCGCTATCGCCAATGGTCATCACTTCGTCAGGCGTATAGCCCCAATGGTTCGCCAAGGCCTCTACGGCCGTGCCCTTTGTCGTATGAGGCAATACAAATTCTAAATTGCCTTCGCTTGATTCAAGGACATCGTAAAAACGTTCGCGACCTTTACCATCTGTGGCTGCCCCTTGGAACTCATCACGTAAATCAGCTAGGATGCGTTCGCGTATACGTTCATCGCCGTAAAAGATTTGGATTTTCTCCGGTCCTTCTGGCAAGGATTCTAGATGTGCCAATAAATCAGGCACCATCGTGCGCGTTTTCAAAATAAAAGGTCTAATATTCGCTCTAAAGAAATGGTCCGCTTGTAATGTTTCATTGCCAACTGTTGGATATTGGCCGAAAATTTCGGCTTTCACATAAGCCTCTACAAACACACCGTAGGTCATGAGTTTCCGTACTAAATCTATGGCACGAGTTTTATCAAAGGAGATATGAACGAGTTCCTTTTGCTCCTCTTTATCCATGACATAGGCACCATTGGTACACACAAAGTAGCGCAAGCACGGCATGGCATCAATGACATCGTCCATCTCATGCCACGCACGGCCCGATGCGATGGCCACGCGAATACCGCTTTCACGAGCGGCACGAACAGCGGACACCACCTCAGGATCCACGGTTTTTGCTTCATTCACCAACGTGCCATCCACGTCGGACGCGATGAATCGAATCGGCGTATCGCCAGTAAGGCCTATGTAATTTTTAATGTCTAATGGTTCAGATGAAGACATACAACCTCCTTTAATACAATATAATTTTTACTTGATGTACAATAAAGATAAGCATATAAATTTATAGAATTATCGGTTCAAAGGATGTGAAATCATATGCATATACTAATCGATCGAGATGCCGTTTGTGCGGCTGATGATATGAGTCATCATCGTGAAGAATTCACCGTACCTGATGATATAACCATAGCCGGTTTATTTGAATTCCTTGAATTCAAGTACATTCCATTCATCGCTGGCAATGACGTAGTATGGGCGCTCTATCACCAAGACGTTGAGGTAGGTGCCTATTTTACACAAAATCGTAGCTTTATAAATGGCAGTATTCCATTATCATCTATTATCAATAACTCTGAAACAGATACCGAATTCTATCTACGATATTACAGCTCTCCCGACAGATATAGGAAGCACTTTATTAACATTGCGAAGCTCGATTAGAAACTACTTAGTACTGTTGAACTCGGTCACAATCTCTTCTAAGACAGCTGGATTCTCAACCAAGCGCAACAATGTACGACCAATGATATTGGCACCATCTACAATAGTTGGTTCGATGGTTGGTTCGAGCATAGCGTCTGCAAATTCCTTGGCATGACATACCTTATCTGGACCTGCCAAACGTAATTTAGGATGGAATGCGGCGCATTGATAGCTCACATTACCGATATCGGAACTACCGCCAATGTCTGCTGGACCTGATTCAAAATCAAGGCCCATGTCGGCCATCACGTCTTCGATGAGGTGTGTGCCGCGATGGTTTTGGTTCATATCATCGTAAGGATTACCGTAAAACTCAACGTCTACAGTCGTACCGGTACAAAGGGCAGCGCCTTCAAAAATCTTTTTAATTTGCTCGGACAAACCGTTCAAATACTCTCGTTCTGTGTGACGTACGGTTACCTCTAGTTCGCCATAGGCAGGAATGACGTTGGACGCGGTACCGCCGTTAATGATCCACGTGCCTATGCGCGACTCTGGTCGCACTTGTTGGCGCAGCATATCCATGGCATGGATGGCAAGTTGCACGCCGTTTACCGCATTGACTCCATTCCACGGCTCACCTGCTGCATGAGCTGATTTACCATGGTACTTGGCGCGGAAACAGTCGAGTGCCAAGAACTGTGAATTAGGACGCGTCTCTTCACCATCGAGATGGACCATAATGGCAAAATCATAGTCCTTAAATACGCCAGCGTTGCACATATCCACCTTGCACCCCATCGCTTCCTCATCAGGGGTACCGATGATGTCGATGTCCATGTTGAAAGCTACGCCGTCTTGCTGCATCTTATGTAATGCAAGGGCTGCCAAGGTGCTCATAGATCCACTAGCACAGTGTCCGCACGCATGGCCCACATCTGGCAACGCATCGTATTCACATAAAATCGCCAAACGCCCTTTAGGATTATCTACTTTCACAGCAGACGCCTTAAACGCTGTTGGCAAATTGCAGAACTCATAAGTCACAGGGATACCGTGCTTTTCAAGAACAGCTCCGATTGTCTTAACGGATTTAAATTCATGACTAGACAGTTCAGGATTCTTCGCCAATGTATAATTAATGGTGAAAGCCTCTTGAGCGAAGCTTTCACAAGCATTGGAAAATTGTTCAGTAAGAGACATAGGCCCTCCTAAATGTATGTATAAATAGCCGACCTTCTTTGGTAAAAGGTACATTTCATGTACATAATTTGTTTTCGCACCTTTAATTATACAATGTTATTGCCTATTGGTTCAAAATTCCGTACAATATAAACAGATTAATATGTTTGTATCATGTTTGAGGAGGATACTATGTTTAAATTCAAAAAATTGACAGCTATCGCACTCGTAGCTGTTGCTGCTATGGGTTTATTGGCTGGTTGTGGCAGTGAAAAAAGCAAAATGACACAAGAGGCTGGTGTGTTACGTGTAGGTTCTGAAACTACATTCCCACCATTCGAATTTACTGAAGGCGATAAATACGTTGGTTTCGACGTTGATTTGTCCGAAGCAATCGCTAAAAAATTGGGCCTAAAAATGGAATTCAAATCTATGGGCTTTGATGCTTTGATTCCAGCAGTTCAATCTGGCGATATCGATATGATCGCAGCCGGTATCAACGCAACCCCAGAACGTGAAAAAGCATTGGACTTCTCCGATGTATACTTTGACCAAGGCGGTTTCATCACAGTTGTTCGTAAAGACAACTCCACAATCCATAACATGGATGAACTTGCTGGCAAAACTGTAGGCGTTCAAATCGGTACTGTTCCTGCAGACATGGCTAAAAAAATTCCTAACACAACAGTAAAAGAAATGGACTCCAACGCCAATATCTTTATGGAATTGAAAGCTGGTACAATCGATGGCGCAATCATCGATAACGCAGTTGCTATGTACTACCTAAAACAAGGTGCTGACAAAGACCTTAAACTCGTAGGCGAACCTACAAAAGCTCCTGGCACAGTACTTGGTGTTAAAAAAGGCAACACAGAATTACAACAAGCTGTTAACAAAGCTCTTAAAGAACTTAAAGAAGACGGCACATACCAAAAAATCTATGATAAATGGTTTGGTGACTATAACAAAAAATAATTGATTAATCTGTTTTAGGTTATCAAGAGAACACCCTCTCTGAAAGCCGACACGCTACTGCGCTACGCGGAGCCCGAAGTCGTTTTCAGAGAGGGTGTTCTCTTTCTACGCTATGTACATTAATCAATTATTTTTTGTTGTGAAAGGGCAGGGCCGACGCAGGGTGTGAGCTAACAGAGGAGCATAGCGACGCATGGGAGCCACACATCTCTAATCCAGAGGCGTAAGATTTTCCAAAGGAAAATCCATAGCATCTGGAAAAGTCGTTTTTTCACGGGGTGTCTTTTTCATATGCACTCTAACCTGACTTAAAAATTATTTTTCATTATATGCCTGAGAGAGATAAGGCCCGAAGTCGTTTTCAGAACCGGTTCTTTTTACTATCCTATCAGCGTAAATAGAAATTATTTTTTTCGTTGTATGGAGGAGAAAGAGGCCGTAGGCCCTCCTTTCTATCGGTTGGGTTGGCAAGAACGGATTTTATCAATTTCACTACTATTATATACCGAATCAACACTAGAACGAGATAGTTGAAGGTGATGTGGCCTCTGAAAACGACTTCAGGCTCCGCACGGGCCGTAGGCCCTCCTTTCTATCGGTTGGGTGGGCGATAACGGGTTTTATCAATTTCACTACTATTATATACCGAATTAACATAGAACGAGATAGTTGAAGGTGATGGGGCCTCTGAAAACGACTTCGGGCTCCGCACATGCCGTAGGCCCTCCTTCCTATCGGCTGGGTAGGCAATAACGGATTTTATCAATTTCACTACTATTATATACCGCGTGTCGGCTATGGATTGAGAGATAGAACCGATGGGCCCAAAAATCCGACTTTGGCCCTGTGAGCCCGAAGGGCGAATCAGACCCGGCCGGTGGAGGATTTTTGGGCCCATCGGTTCTTTTCCTCTTCTACCATTTCCTACCGCGGTATATAATAATAGTGTATTGTATAAAAACGAAAGGAGGGCCTATGGCTCAATATTTCACAGACCGCCTCCAACGGGTCTTCCACTTAATTTTTATGTCTTATGATCCGCAGTCCGCTCAAGAGGGTCTGCGCATTTTAGAGTCGATTGTAAATAATCAATCGAATGTGACAAAGCCAATTCAGCATGAATTGCGCAACACTGCTACATCGCAAGGTAGTGCTGGTGAATCGAATACTGAGGAAGTTTACAAGAAAGCTTTAACTCCTGATGAGCGTGAATTAGGAGACGCATACGCCCTATTAGCACGTGTCTATGCAGGGCCTCGCTTTACGTGGGCCGAATCTGGATTCCCAGAGGATAATATGCGCACGTATCAGTGTTTACATGATAGTATCCGTCGGAATAGTCCAATTGGCACATTACAAGCACTGCGCATCGCTGGGTCGATTACGCCTACAGTGAGGCGCGATATGCAATTATCCTTTGACGATGCATTCCGCATC
The DNA here is from genome assembly GCF_002959815.1 of Veillonella sp. T34266-5. Taxonomy (NCBI): domain Bacteria; kingdom Bacillati; phylum Bacillota; class Negativicutes; order Veillonellales; family Veillonellaceae; genus Veillonella; species Veillonella sp. T34266-5. The sequence continues at coordinate 72,248 of NZ_PPCZ01000011.1, read as the reverse complement.
ATCTATGATTACGCAAAGCAGGACGATGCATACTGCCAATATATTATAGGCAACGTATTCTTTTGGGGCGATTACCACGTTATTAACGAGGCTAAACAACTATTAGGCCCAAAAAAGGCTAGCTTTAGTCAACGATTACAACAAGCGACGCACAGCAAGAGTTTACGCGAAGGTATCGCTACCTTGCGCGGCATGGTAGACGAGGAAACGCTACAAGCAAAATCTCGTGAGCATGCGAAATACTGGTTTACCAAAGCCCTTGATCAAGGGCTAGCCATGTTCCAAGGGAACTTGCGCAATATTTATATCGATGAAGGCGATTACGACAATGCACGCTATGTGGCACGCAGGGCCGCTGAATTAGGCAATCCGACCATGATGCTTTATACGGGCCTCGACCATCATGAAAAGGGCGAATTTACAGAGGCTTTCACATGGTTTATAAAGGGTGCTGACCTAGGCCAACCAGAATGTATCGCAGAACTCGCCGACTATTACTATCATTTTTACGAGCAACCGGCGTTGCGTGCAGCCATTCCGTACGATCCAATCAAGGCGACTGAACTATATCAACGGGCGGCCACAAAGGACTTTAATGATGCCGGTTATGCCGCGTTGCAGGCTGCATTTAACTATATCTTTCATATTGGCGGCCTCCCTCTCGACTGGGGACTCATCGCCGATTTGACGCATATGGCGGCGACGAAGGATAGATTCCTGTTCTCCTTGCCGTATATCAGTTACATGCGCATTCACGGCATCGGTGTGACCAAGAACATTCGATTTGCCGTTCAGTCATTAACTCGCGTGTTAGAGGAAGAAAAACGGGCGCTGCAAGAGGAGGACCGCGTGCTCTTCTACGACATCACCCGTGCGCTTACACGCGTTGCCTTGGGCTATGCCTATGAAAAAGGATATGTGACGGGAACGCCTGACCTCGACAGTGCGGTTCATTATTATGAAAGCTCCCATCAATATATCGTGTCACACCTCGCCAATCGCAGCGAAGAAATTAAGGATATTCCTGTAGATGACGAAGCAGCGGAGCGGTTAGAATCCTTCGAAAAGATAGACGGTCATTGGCATTATAAAGAAGGCATTACTGAATCCTCTACAACCGTGCGCCCGGCCCCTACCATGTGGCCTCACAATGCAGCTCGATTATCTGTCAATATGAATGGCTTTCAGTGGGATACTACCTTATATGACCTAGAAACTATCGACCATGCCCTATCTACACAAGATACGGTGATGCTTAGCTTTTACAATCATTTCCTAACTATTCCGGATAAATTGCGGAATATCTATAAGCTAGAGACTAAACGTATGCCGCACAATACCTATCAGGTTCGGTTATACGGATACGACCCAACCGAAGGGCACGAGGTTATCTATAAATCGCTGCTCAATGCAGAGGACACCCACAATTTGTGGCATGATCTTTATGAAAGCCACCGTTTACCGGAGTTTTCAGATGCATGGGCCATCGAAACAGACGAGGAAAAACCGACGTGGCACTATGTACTTGACGTCGACCAAGAACCGTTCCTACTCGAGGAATATGACGACGCCAACGCCATGATTCAAGCATCCTTGGAAGGCCTCAAGAGCAATCGATACGAGCAAATCAACGTTCGTACCCACGATTTCATTGGACCATCCTATTTCATATTCAAGGGCAAGCGATCCACTCCATTTAGGGTGCAACTATACCTCAAGGAATCGATACGCCACATCGTCGATGAGCACGGTAAACAAAAGGACATTCCAGGTAATACATACCTATTCGAACAATATTTTGGCAACGAAGTATCCTTGAACTATTGGATACAACGAACCATTACAACCTTAGACATTCCAGAACTAGATAACTGGAAACCACTCAGCGTGCCTAAGGATTTGCAATAGCAAGAATACATACCAAAAGGAGCTAGTACACAGCGTACTAGCTCCTTTGTTATAACCTAAAATAGGCTACATATATTATAAATGATCATGAGGGTAATGAACTCGGAAATCCCCATTTAGATTGAGTGCCTGTATATCTTGACGTTCAACCTTATCAAGCATTTTAGAACGAGCCGTTGTCATGCTACTATCGCGATGCTTTCCACCAAAGAGAGCAAACTTAGATTTTCCAAGCGTATACATAGTTTGTACATAAAACTCTCCGGAGTGACCAAACGGTTTATCATAGCCTAGACCTATAGAAATATGAGGAGTCACATTCACAATGACACCTGTCTTAAGACCATTATTAAAGATACTATTTACAGGGAATGCGATATTATAGTTATATATATCATCACTAAACCATTCTATATCTCTAATCTCACCATTCATATGATTCCAATGATAACGGTCAATGTAGGCTCGAACATAACGAGCATTTTTGAAAGTTCGTGCGTATCCAATATCATATCCAGAGGCAATACGTTTTTCATGACTTTCACCAACATTAACCCCTGTATCTAGCACATTATAAGGTGCAGGAATCATGTCATCCCGTGTAGTCAGACTATGAGACGATGTCGTATGTCCTAATGGTTTATAGAAATTTGCATAAAATTCATTCTCACCAGTTACATATTCTACACCCAAACTGGCACGCTTATAATGTTCTTTGAAAGCATAGTCATAAAAAGCATTAATACCTACGTAGCTATGCTCTCCTTTACTTAGTCGTCGATAGCCGAGTCCTATACTTCCAGTTGTGCCTATAGATTGTGTAGATTGATTAAAGTCATATTCATATACAATTCCGCCCGCATTACGAGTAGCATGATTCGCATATCCATTAGCAATTTGACTTACACCGCCATGAGAACTAACCTTACCTTGCACAAACACTACGCTCTTAGAGTTGTTATCATAATAACCTAGAGGTTGTAATGTGTCTATGCCATATATTGGCTTATGATTGGTTTGAAACTTCGCAGAGACATCGGTTCTATCAGCCCAATTTTGATGAATACTTGCATCCACTTGTGTAGCATTCCCATTATCAGCACTACCCGCTAATGCAATAGTCCAGCACATCGTACAAGCTGCTACACAAAGTAGCAGTCGTATATTAAACTTTGTTTTACGATACATATATAATATAATCCTTCACTTACATAATTATTGATGAAGCATCAAAATTACCAATCTCTTAGTAATTTTAATGGGGTCTAGATTACAAACCTACATCGACAACGCCATGATCATAAGTTTCTTCCTCAACTTCTTGTACAACCATATCACTGCGATGTACTTTATCAAGCATCTTAGAACGTGCTGTTGTAATAGTACTTTCACTATGTTTACCACCATGCCAAGCAAACTTGGATGTGCCGATTGTATATTTCAAGGTTGCATAAGGGCCACTCAAATGATGAGATGCCGTTTGGTAACCCGCATCAAGGGTAAGATGCGGTGTAATATGGAATTCTGCGCCTACTTTAAAACCTTTTATGGCATCCCGTTGATTTAATTTATAATAGCCAACTTTCACAGGGGATCTACCACGCCAATTATAATAGTCCGCATAGACACGAGCCCAGCGAGCATTTTTAAAGGTTCGTGAGTATCCTGCATCAAATCCGCTGGCAGCAACCTTTTCTGATAACATCCAATGATTTTCGTAATCAACTATAGCATAATCATAAAGACTTTGATCAGGATCCATACCATATGGATACAATCCTGCAGGATCCCCCAATATAATACTTCGCCCATGAAGTCCTATATATTTTCTTTCATCAGTCCCCAGATTTCGGTACAGATTAGCATGAAATTCATTAAGACCTGCCACATATTCTACACCGCCACTAACACGCTTATAACCACCTTTAAACACATGGTCATAGAATGCATTAACACCTACATAAGCATGTTCACCTTTACTGAGGCGACGATAGCCGATACCAATATTAGCATTCATGCCTAAGGATTCTTCCTTATCCGTTTGCCCGTTATGTACCGTAAACGTCCCTGCAGGTCTGGCTGGAACCCAATAATTATTTAATGAACGAGATGAAATCTTTTCTCCACTGCGTCCAATTCGACCTTGTACAAAGACAACACTTTTAGCATTTTCATCGTAATGAGTTACAGGTTGCAAGGTCTCAACATATAACTTATTGAGTTCTGTAGACTTAGACTTATCAGATGCCCCAATAACAGGGTACCTATCCCAAACTGTAAAATCATGGAAGTGATGACTACTCGACTCTTCAGAATTTTTCATACCAACGCCGACTACAATATCTGTGCGGTCCATCCAACTAGAACGAACCGCTTCTTTCCTAACTGTATCGGATGCAATTGTTTGCTGTGCAGAATCTAGTCCATTTACATCTTGAACCTCTACAGCCATTCCTATTGTATATATGCTGAAAGTCATAGCCCCTAAAACCATGGTTTTCAATAATAATTTACCTGACATTATATATAGTTTCCTCTCATGACAATGATAAAACTAACATTTTCTCCATATTATAAATGATCAATAGGTGCTAAATAATCGTATTCAATATCATCAAAGGATTCTACAATCATGTCTTGACGACGTACCTTATTTAGCATTTTAGAACGAGCTGTAGTAATCGTATCATCACTATGCTTGCCACCCCAAAAGGCAAATTTAGATGTACCTAATGTATATTTCACAGTACCATATATACCTTTCGACATATTGTTTGCATTGTTATACCCAATATCTAGGGATATATGTGGCGTTAACTGTAATTCAGCACCAATTTTAATGCCCTTATAGTGATTTGCATTCCGCACAGAGAACCATGGCACAGACCAATGGCCTGGGCGCCCCCAATTATAATATTGTTCATGGCCAAAATCCTGCCCCTTCCAGCGATATCCATTTACATAGGCACGAGCCCAGCGAGCATTCTTGAAGGATCTAGCAAAACCGATTTCATAGCCACCCAGTGCTCTACCACCTTTGTAAGTATTATAGTTTTCACTAGGAATCGTATTATAAGGGAATGTATCTGGATAGCCATTAGGATACAATCGTTTAGGATATGGGTTACCACCACCACCTTTTACAAGGTCCTTATTACTAAGGCCCCTATACACATTGGCATATACTTCATTGAGGCCATTTACATACTCTACACCTCCGCTGATACGATTATAATTGCCTGTGAAAGCTCGATCAACGAATGCATTGGCACCTACATAGGCATGTTCATTTCGGCTAAGGCGTCGATAGCCAATACCAATAGTACCGATAATCCCTAATGTTTCTGATGATTTTTCATCCGTATTGATTTTAGTGTAACTAGATTGCCCATGCCGATTGATTGTTAATTCAGGAAGAAAGTAACCACGCATCTCTTTCGATGCTATTTTCTCACCGCCACGTCCAATGCGTCCCTGTACAAATAAAACACTTTTACTGTTCTCATCATAATGAGAAATAGGCTGCAATGTTTCTATATAGGCTTTCGTTAGATTGCCGTAATCAGATTTCTTATTATAAATAGTATCCAAATCATCCGTTAGAAAATGTCCTTTATCTAATTTGGACTGGCCTCCGGTCTGTACACCTACAGCAATATCCGTGCGGTCTAACCAATTGGAACGAACTGCTTCATGTTTAGCCTCATTCACTTCTGTAGTAGAATCTGCAATACCTTGGCTATGTCCATTTTGTACGTCTGCTGCAAAACCTGTAGCACTAAATACACATGCTACAGCACCTAACACCATAGCTCTAAATACTAACTTACTTTTCACGTCTTACTTTCTCCCCACTAACCTTTACAAAATATCCCAAGGTACTACAGCCCAATACTCTTCATACGACTTGCCTATAGTCATAGGACTACGGTCTACCTTGTCTAACATTCTAGCACGAGCATTCGTAATAGTATCATCACTATGTTTACCACCATGCCAAGCAAACTTGGATATACCCAATGTGTATTTAACAAAACCATAGGCACCACTAGAGTGATTATTATCTGATGTATACCCTAAATCTAGTGAGACATGTGGTGTCACTTGTAATGTAGTACCCACTTGCCAACCAGAACTATTATTAAGATCCGAAATCGGAGAGGTCCCTCCACTATAGGATGAAATACCGAGCCCCTTCCAGTGATAAGCCCCTATGTGCACACGAGCCCAGCGAGCATTCTTAAAGGTACGAGCATAACTTACATCATAACCAGATAATACTTTTTGAGACTTATATACCGTATAATTAGCAGTTCCTCCATTCAAAGGAATTGGAAGATGCGATTCAGGCACTCCCACCATATAAGATTGAGATTTTATATTTCCCAAACCTCTATATACATTAACACGAACTTCGTTAAGTCCGGCCACATATTCTATGCCTCCACTAACTCGATTAGCATTCTCAGAAAAGGCGCGATCTGCAAATACATTAACACCTGCATAAGCATGTTCATGTTTACTGAGCTGACGATACCCTAAACCAATATTACCCACCGTACCTAAAGATTTTGTCTCATCATGTCGTTCTGGTTTAGACTTTGTCTCCACAGTACCTGTAGTTGGGTCGTATGGATACCAAATGCCACCACTCCCATCAAAATAATTAACCTTATGCTCTTGCCCACCTTTACCGACGCCGCCTTGTACAAACAATACGGACTTGGAGTTTTCATCATAATGAGTTAAGGGTTGCATTGTTTCTACAGATACTTGTGTACCCATCTTTGATTGTGTACCAACCTTAATATCTGTACGGTCCATCCAGTTAGAATTAACAGCATCATGCTTTCCTATATTACTCATTTGTTCTTCATTAGAGGAAGATTGTATATGTTGATTCTCTACATCTACCGCAATGCCCGTAGCACTAATAGAACAAGCTATGGTTCCAAGAACCATAGCTTTCATAATTGCATTTAATTTCATATCTAATACTCTCCCTCTTACATTAATTCACAAATACTTATTTTCATGCTTATTTCATTTTCATTATATGCATATATTTAGATGTAGTCAACGAAAGCTCATATATTTAAATAAACAATAAATATCCATTTAATTCAATTTATGCGTGTATTCTTATTTAATTATGCAGACAAATATACATAAAGAAAAAACCCTCAAAGCCGAGTATACATACTCAAGCTTTGAGGGTTTATGAGGGTTTTGGGGACTTTATTATTTAAATAAAGGCAATAATGCGTTTACCAAACCAGTAAGAGCAGTCATAACAGCTTTAATGATTGTTACTACCATTGCATATTCCTCCTTCTCATACACTCATTTACTAAACTAACTATAAATATCATAAACGAGTATTTTAACTATAATATGAAACGAGTAGATTTTTACACATAAAGCTTTCATGAGGAAAATCGGACGATAATAATTATCATCATATATTTGAGGAGAATGGTAGCATACAATGAATTCATAAATCTAAAAAATTTTTAAGTAAACTACCAAAATATCCCCTTTAGAAGGCGACTTTTGGCCCTGTTCCAAAGGAACAGACCCGGCCGGTGGAGCCTTCTGAAGGGGCTATTTTGACAACTGTATTTAAATCGATTGTGGAATTATAGTGCTTTTACTACCTCTGCACAACGGTGGCAAAGTGTAGGGTGTTCGCTATCTTGACCTACTGTATCGCGGTGGATCCAGCAGCGTTCACATTTTTCAAGTTCAGATGGAGCAACTACTGTCGCAACGCCTGTTTCTTCGTCTTTTACAGCTTCTGCTGGTGCAGCGCCGTTTACGATGTGAGCTTCGGATACGATAACGAGTTTAGCTAAGCCTTCTTCACCAAGAGCGTTCAATGCGTCGAGTGCAGCACCTTCAGCGTATACTGTAACGGATGCATCCAATGGGTGACCGATTGTTTTGTTTTGACGAGCAAGTTCCAATGCTTTTTGTACGGTTGTACGCAAGTCTAACAATTGGCTCCATTTATCGGACAATTCTTGGTTGAAGTGTTCAGGATGACCTTGTGGCCAATCTTGAAGCATAACGGATTCAGGCATACCTTCTTCTTTAGGCATGTATTTCCAAACTTCTTCTGCTGTGAAGGAAAGTACTGGGGATACCATAGCTACCAATGTTTTCAAGATTTCGTACATTGCTGTTTGAGCAGAACGACGAGCTACGTTGTTTTTGCTTTCAGCATACATAGTATCTTTCATTGCATCAAGGTAGATGGAGCTCAAGTCTACTGTGCAGAAATTATGAATTGCATGGTATAACATGTGGAATTCATAATTTTCGTACGCTTCAGTAACCTTTTGACGTACTTCTTCTAAGCGCAACAATGCCCATTTATCGAATTCGGACATATCTGCGTAAGCCACTTTGTCAGTGTTTGGATTGAAGTCATCCAAGTTACCTAATAAGAAGCGGAATGTATTACGGATCTTACGATATACTTCGGATAATTGTTTTACGATGTCTTTGGACAAGCGTACGTCTGCTTGGTAATCTGCGGAGGATACCCACAAACGCATAACATCAGCGCCATATACGTCGATGATGTCGCTAGGAGCTACTGTATTACCTACAGATTTAGACATTTTGCGACCTTCGCCGTCCACAACGAAACCGTGAGTCAATACAGAGTTGTATGGTGCTTTACCTGTTGTTGCTACTGCAGTTAACAAGGAAGAGTTGAACCAACCGCGATGTTGGTCAGAACCTTCAAGGTACATAGCACATGGTACATCTAAGCCGTTAACTTCAAGTACGCCAGCCCAAGAGGAACCAGAGTCGAACCATACGTCCATAATGTCTGTTTCTTTTTTGAACTCATCATGACCGCAATGAGGACATTTGAAGCCTTCTGGCAATAATTCTTTTGCACTGTGAGCCCACCAAGCATCAGAGCCTTCTACAGCTACTTTTTCTTGTAATGCTTTGATAGTATCATCGTTGATGATGTGCTCGCCGCAGCTTTCACAATAGTAAATAGGAATTGGCACACCCCAAATACGTTGACGGGAAATTACCCAGTCACCACGGTCGCGAACCATGTTGAAGATGCGGTCGTGGCCCCATTTAGGAATCCATTGTACTTGGTTATCAATAGCATCAAGCGCTTGTTGACGGTAACCATCTACAGAGGAGAACCATTGTTCTGTAGCACGGTAGATGACAGGATTTTTACAACGCCAGCAGTGAGCATATTGGTGACGCAAGCTAGATTTGTGAAGTAATGCATTATTATGCGCCAAGATTTTAATAACAGGCACTTCAGCATCGTGGATTTCTACGCCAGCCAATGGGAATTCAGTATCGCCATAACGGTTGTCGTCTACTTGTTTAGTGTAGTTACCAGTTTCGTTAACAAGGGATACGATAGGAAGTTCAGTTTTGCCGTCCTTGTTATAACGCATAACGATGTTAAAGTCGTCTTCACCATGTGCAGGAGCTGTATGTACGCAACCAGTACCTGCTTCAAGTGTTACATGGTCGCCACACAATACAGTAGCATTACGTTCAACAAATGGATGTTTGAACTCAGCCAATTCTAAGTCTGCGCCAGAGAAGCGATTTACGATTTCGTAGTCTTCGATGCCGATATCTTTCATAGCCGCATCAACGAGTTCAGTAGCCATCAAGTAGTATTCGTCACCTACTTTTACCCAGCCATATTCAAGCTCAGGGTTAACGGAAATAGCTACGTTGGCAGGCATTGTCCAAGGAGTAGTTGTCCAGATAACGGAGTATGCTTGTTTCGGATCTACGCCAGCTGGCAATGTAACCTTTTTCTCAGATACGTAAGGGAATTTTACGTAGATAGAGAAGGATTTTTTCTCAGCGTACTCGATTTCTGCTTCTGCCAATGCAGTTTCACAGTGCGTACACCAATATACAGTTTTAAGACCTTTATAGATATGGCCGCGTTTTGCCATTTCGCCGAAGATGCCAAGTTGTTTTACTTCGAATTCAGGGCGTAATGTCAAATAAGGGCGATCCCATTCACCTAATACACCAAAGCGAATGAAGTCTTGTTTTTGAGTTTCTACGCATTCCAATGCATATTCCTTACATTTGTTGCGCAAGTCCAATGGAGCCATTTCATGACGGTTAAGACCAGTGTTTTTAATAACCGCATGCTCGATTGGCAAACCGTGTGTATCCCAACCTGGGATATAACGTGTATAGTGACCAGTCATAGTCTTGTATTTCATGATGATGTCCTTCAACGTTTTGTTGAGGGCATGACCGATATGCAATTTACCGTTCGCATATGGAGGGCCATCATGCAAAATGAAAGGTTTTGCGTCTTTACGCAATTCCAAACGTTTTTGATAAATTTTGTTGTCTTCCCAGAATTTTAAGATTTCTGGTTCGCGCTTAGGCAAATTGCCGCGCATTGGGAATTCTGTTTCAGGCAAATGTAACGTCTTACCGTAATCCATGATGTGCTCCTTTTACATAAAAAAATCGCCCGCCCCCGAAGGGACGGACGTAATATCCGTGGTACCACCCTACTGACTCTCGTTACTGGTGAAAGCTAGCGCCCTCGCATATCCTGCGATTATTACACCATGCTAAGCATAATTGTAACACATAAGGCGAGCTTATCACGTAAACTGTGAAAGCCACTTAAACATATAACGGTGTTCACCGGCAGGGTTCCTGCTTGCTCCAAAGTGATCCGCACATCTCTAGATTTCCAAACCTTTCAGCCCATGAGTTTGGTCTCTACTAAATCCGTCTGAGACATGCCGTCTTTTTCAACGCAATATTCATATAATAGATAATTATAGGGCTCATTAGGGTAGCTTGTCAAATATATTCTACCTAAAATGTTATATCGTGTTTAACATATAACATTTCACATTATAATTCTTGTGGCACATACGGCTTCTGTACAGAATCTAATAATTTAAAATTCATCGGACTACGTACCATTTCATTATACTGCTCAACAACGGCCTCCTCCGTTTCACTAGAAGGATTAGCCATAAAATCCTCAATCGCTTTATCAAGATGTCTCTTTTGCTCTAACCGATTCTGAGCCTCGGCGGCAGTAATCTTTGCACCAACCCCATCGGCTGCTTCCTTCTGTGCTTTCACCCATTGGAAATCACTATCGAATTTATGCTCCACAATATGATCTACTATACTGCTATAAATAAGCATCATTTCCGTCATATTAGCGCCATTCGTCTGCCCATTGTTGCGCATCAACTTAACAAGACGTTCTCCCTCCTGCTTGTGATAAGTTTTAACAATGGTATCTAACGCATTATATTTTGGTCCAAATGCTTCGATTAATGATGAAAGCTTCTCCAACTGCGTATGAGCAAATGCATAATTATCTGATTCATAGCGTTTTTCTTTATAATACGTATCTAGCTCTTTCACGGCTACCACAACGTCGTGCAATACCGGTAATAAAGCATCTGTAGCTGCTTCCAAGTCACTATGTGTGTGCCCCGCTTCTCGCGCAGCAATGAGTTCTTGCTCAAGACGTTCATAATCCCGCACCTTAAACTCAGCTAGCGGTACATTTTGTTGTGCTTGCTGCACCGTTTCCATATGTTGATGACTATATTTTACACTAGTGAAATTAAACTCATTCGTAGCGGCCAAATAAAATCTAAAAACGCGCCAGATTTCCTTCTCACTATCGCTTTGCGTTGCTTTCACCTGACTGTTTGTCTTTAAATTATCCATATTAAACTCACAGCCACTTACAACGCCTACACTCGCTACGATACACATAACTAAACCTAGGCGGCGCCACCAATTCTGACCACTCATCTATCTCTCCTAAACGCTCTACATTCCCATAAATTAATATTACAGATATTGTATAAAATTAATACATCCAATTCAAGATGAGGAAATAGCTGGACATAAGAAAACCCCATACAAAGTATGGGGTCAACTGAGATAACCGAGAGACGAACATTTCGCTCTTTTAATGTCTCTAGGACGTTATCTTATGTGTTAAGTATAACAAGTGCCCTAACTCATGTCAATTAAAGGAGAGAGAGCATGAACACGACTACTAGCTCTCCTAAATATGTTGCATGTCCATAAATTAATATTACAGGTATTGTATAAAATTAATACATCAAATTCAAAATGAGGAAATAGCTAGACATAAGAAACCCCCATACAAAGTATGGGGTATAAAATATTATATTTTAGATAATAACTGTGGGGCGAACATTTCGCTCTATCAAGGCCCCCCTTAGTGTTATTCTATACGATTAGTATAACAATTAAATTTTACCGATGTCAATCAAGAGGCTTAAGAAATGGCTGCTAATTAAATTCTATCAAATCCATCATATGGTAAACTGTATGTCTTATAATCATAGCCAGTAACCCGCCACATTTTGTTATCCATTTGAGTCATCTCTACAGGTAATACTTTCGTTTCGTTAGTCTTTGTATCCAATGCACGAATTTCTATATTAACCACTCCATCTTTCTTATTTTTCTCTTCTATAGAAATTAATTCATATCGTCCTACCTCTTTTAACGTCTGCAAATTATCTTTAAATGGATCTTTAGGGTCGGGCCTATGAGGTATATGTGCTTTTAAATCTTGGTTAAGTAATACCTCTTTTACATCTAAATAATAATTATCTATTGCTGTAAACAACAACGCTTCTCCAAGGTTTAAAATCTTAGTTTCTCCTTTTGAATTAGTTTGAGATATATTCCGCCCATCAGATTCTTTCAATAGTTTTTCAATATACGGATCAAACACCCTATGCAAGATTCCTTCACCATCAACCATTGCAAAAAATGTATCCGTATCACCATCTTGAATTGATTTATATAGTATACGTAATGAATATTCCGGTGACTGCTTATATACAAACTGATAATGCACTCCATAGCCTATACACACTAATGCCCCAATTACTGCTACAATACTCAGTATCCCCTTTACAATTCCAAGTTGTTTAAACTTCATTAACATTTCATCGTTCCTTTCAACTCTATATATTGCCTATATTTATCTAATTAATGTACAATATATCACAACTGACATTTTATAGATAGTTTAAATTTGTAGTTTGAAAGAGAGGACAATTATGAGACGACTATGCCTTATGATTCTAAGTCTATGTATGTTAGTGTTATCTGGGTGTGCCACTATTGACTCGGATGTTCACATCAATCGCGATGGAAGCGGCACTTGGGATGCAACTGTTAAATCTCAAGCCGAGCCATTTGAAAAGAAAGTTATCACCGAAGTACTGGCTAAATATCCAATGCCTGAATATACTATCAAGGCTATTAATAACGATGGAAAAGCAATCAAAGTTGAGGATAACGACACAACAGAGTACAATGCCTGGTCTATAGCATCCGAGTTTAAAAATATAGATGAGTTTACGCTAGTTAGAAATGCTATGACATTGAAAGACAAAAACAAAAACCTAGCACCAGCATTAGAAAAAACAACTTCAGGTACTTATATAGTAGATTTAGGTACTTCGCTTGGAAACACGACAGTTTCTGTATCTGGCACAATTGATAAAGTCAGCGTACAATCAGGCACATTAAAAAATGATAATACTATAACCTTTTCACAAAATGAACGTATGCGTTTCATATTCAAGCCAGATCATAGTTGGTTCTTTTATATTGGAATCGGTATTGGCATAGTAGTCCTAGTAGGCGGTGCCTATATCTTCTATTTACGTCGTAAATATTATGGCGATGCTGCATAAGGAGGCTTTCATGAAACGAAATATTTTAATCGCACTGTTACTTACTTTCACCATGATACTAGTAACGGCTTGTGGTAATAATTCTAGTAATAAGAATGACAACAAAAAATTCGAAGGGACTTGGATTGCTTACAATCAAAAGAGTGATCCAAATCAAATTCAAGAATTAACATTTGAAAATGTAGACGACCAATTACTGGTGTCATTATATACATACTCCTATACTCCATTAATGGATTATTTTTCAAGCGGTCTTGATGAAGCAGATAGTACAAAACAAGGAACTGATACTGCATCGGCCAATGCGGATTATCTATTAACTAAAAAAAGAGACTCTATCCATAATATTCTTCGTACAGCGGTAAATAATAAATTAGATGTAGGACCAAATCCAATTCTCTACAATGAAAAGGATGATACCCTCGTTTACAATAATGTAGTATTCCATAAACAATCTGATGACAACTCGGTTAAAGCATATTTGTCTAAATTAAAAGATGCTATGAAAGATGATGTTATTCAAGGAAGAAAAAAGGATACAGTTGGTAGCTTCCGACCAAAACCAAACATCCAATTCAACTTTTCCTTCGATGATTCCATTCTAGACACCGCACAATAAGGAGACATAGCATATGAAATCTATTATAAAACTAACATGCATCATGATGGCGCTACTTTCTATGCTAGTTATTGCAGGTTGTAGCAATAAACCGGACTATACCGGTACATGGATTGGATACGATGGAGAAAATGCTCTATATCGCCTCACAATTCAGGAAAACGGAAAAGAGTATATGGTTACAGAAGACACATATTTTTATATTCCAGAAAAAGACTTACCAAAACCAAATCTTTTTGCTCTATTCGTAACTGCCAATGACAACTTACCAAACACAAATAACAAATACGATATTAAATATATTTTGCATAAAGACTCTAGGGTAACGACTGCAAAAACAGTCCAACCTGCAAACGGGAAAGCGGACGAGGACCAATATAAAAACCAGCTTAGCTATGACGAAGGACGCACTATGCTTCGTTACATAGAAAAAGATAAAACCCTCCTTCTCAATAATATTCGATATCAAAAGGAAACTTCTGATCTCACCAATAGCTTTCTACAACAAATGCAAGCAGCTATGCGTCGTGAATTAGAACTAAAATACCATAAATATGGTGAACGAGCTATCGGCTCTAATCATAATAAAGTTATACTTGGCAATATTACATTTGACGATAGTACTTTAACAGAAAATAAATGATAAAAGGTGTACCAACACAAATCAATGTGTTGGTACACCTTTTTTTTATGTAACCCTACTATAAATGTCTAATAAACCCGTTTTTACACCCAAAAATATCAGCTATCTATCGACTTATTCATATCAATGTAATTTATCTAAGCTTATTACATATGTTAACAACGCATCACCAGTTTGCTTAGATAATTGCTGAAATCCACAACGCTCATAAAACTCCATAAGTAATTTACGATTTTCACATTCAACTAAAATCGCTCTTCCTCCAACAATATCTTGTGCTTCATTTATATAATCTACAGCAATATTAATTAAGGAGTCCCCAGAAAATTGTTTAACATAGGGATTTGCATAATTTTTACCTAACTGACCGATAAGATATATAGCAGAATCTGGTTTATTAGAGTACCCAGAAACCAGCTTCCGGAGACGATTAGATACACTCTTATCCAAATTCATCGCTTTAAGGGCAAGAGTAAAATATCCCGCCAAATTTCGATGTTCATCAATGACTAAGTACGTTCGACCAAAGTGTTTCTTCTCAAAATCAATGGATTTTTCTTTTAAAAAATCTTCAATATCTTTATTTTTAGGACATGAAAACGTTTCAAAAATCCCACATAATAAATTTTCATCATCTAAATAGTCGCGGATAGAAACAGTCATATATCTCATGGTCTATTCCTCACAACTTGTTCTAAAACTTTACGGCCAGCTTCTTTATTCAACTTATTGATTGTATAATTTTTATTTCGCTTAATTTTCTCCGTCGTATCAAAGGCTTTAACCCATGCTGCTTCATCTTGTTGCCGCACAACTAAGGGTTTAAAAAAGCTTGATGTAGCCACTATCTTCACCTCCATTACTAGAATTAGTTATAAGATATTCTGCCTCAATATTCTACAAATCTATTATAACAATTATAATCACTAAAAAGATAGATTAAGGGGGTGACCAATGGTCACCCCCTATTTCATTCCATATTAGGTTACTATCATTTATTCAATGATGGATTTAGGTATGGCCTTGTAAATATACAAGGAAATATATCCATCAACCATACTATGCACAATAGTGCCACCTCCAACGAGGACAAATACAACGTACATTAAGTCGATATTCGGTAATGTAGTAGTTGTATAGAATAGTAAACAGGCAACAACTTCACCAATAGCATGAATGATAGCGCACACAAAGTTAAAAGTCACAAAAGAAAGAGCATTTGATAATACTTCCATGTGATTTTTAAGATACCAAGCACCAAGCAACGCAAAAAAGATATGTGATGCTGCACGCATAACAATAACGAGAGGGAATCCTGCTACAAAGAATCCTAACGTGGATCCAATAACTACACAAGCCGCCGATTTACGTGATAAAAACATAGCCAAAAAGATTGGCACATGACTGGCCAGTGTATAAGAAGCCGGTGGTATGACGACTTTCAATGGCATTACGATAGGGATCATAATTGCTAAAGCCATCAATAACGCAGTAATGGTTAAATTTCGATACATGGAAGAATTCATAAAGCCCTCCTTATTAGCTCTTCTCTCATCTAACAATATGATTATGGTAATTATGATATAAGACCAATCTAATTAATGGCTATATTAACAGTCTTATAGATTAGTGACCTACGTTCCCCCACAAGTTAAGGATGACAACACCAACTACAATAAGACCTATCCCCAAAATGGTGTACATATTATAGCCCTCACTAAAGATAAAGACCGAAATGAGTGCTGTCACCACGAGGCCTACGCCAGACCAGGTAGCATAGGTAACACTGAGTGGAATATATTTCAGTACATGCGTCAATGTATAGAAAGATCCTACATAGCCACATACGCAGGCAATAGTCTGTAACGGCCGCGTAAAGCCATCAGATGCTTTCAACATGGTCGTAGCAAATAATTCAAGCCCTATAGATAAAGCTAGTAAAAAATATGGTAACATAACGCCTCCCACAAAAAAGAGAGGGCCTTACTACCCTCTCTTCAATACATAAGTACGCACTCAATCGCACCTATTATAAACGTTCGATTACAGCTTGCGCCATTTCTGTGGTACCTACACGTTTCAAACCTTCGCGATAGATATCGCCTGTGCGATAACCATCAACGAGAACTTGTTCAACAGCCTTTTCAATAGCGTCAGCCACTTGAGGTAAATCAAGGGAATGACGGCACATCATAGCTGCGGACAAGATTGTGCCCAATGGGTTTGCCAAGTTTTGGCCCATGATATCTGGTGCGGAACCATGGATTGGCTCGTACAATGCTGTACCAGTCCCCATAGATGCAGATGGTAAAAGCCCGATGGAACCAGAGATAACAGCGCCTTCGTCAGACAAGATATCGCCGAATAAGTTTGTCGTCACGATAACGTCGAATTGTGCAGGATTTACAACAAGTTGCATTGCTGTGTTATCTACATAGAAGTAATCTGTTGCGATGTCTGGATTAGCAGCCGCTTTCTCTTGCGCGATTTTACGCCACAAACGAGAAGAAGCCAATACGTTTGCTTTATCTACGGACACAACCTTTTTGTTGCGTTTACGAGCTGTTTCCATAGCGATGTCCATAATGCGCTCTACTTCGTAACGGCTATATGTTTCTTTATCCCAAGCAAACTCATTAGCACCTTCACCTTGTGCCTCTTCGCGTTCACCAAAATAAATACCACCAGTCAACTCACGAACGATAACAAAATCTACATCTTGTACGAGTTCCTTTTTAAGAGGGGAATACTCTTGCAAAGAAGGATAGATTTTTACAGGACGCAAGTTACAGAACAAACCAAGCTCCTTACGAAGACCGAGGATTGCTTTCTCAGGACGGATAGCAGGATCTACATTATCCCATTTAGGACCGCCTACAGCACCAAGCAATACAGCATCAGCAGCTTTACAAGCCTCAATCGTATCCTCAGTCAAAGGAACGCCGTATGCATCAATAGACGCACCGCCCGCTTTTTTATCAATCCAATTAACCTTTACATTGGCTTTCTCAAAAGCCACATCACACACAGCCTTCGCTGCAGCAATAATCTCAGTACCAATACCATCACCAGGAATCAATACGATATTTTTTTCGCTCATCTATATATTCCTCTCCGACGATGAAGCCCCGTTGCAAGCCTCCATTGCCTTAACGGGCCGAGGCCATAGGCCTCGCCCTAGCAAAAGTCGTTTGCGACGGGGCTTCATCGTCTACATGTATCCATATGTACATCATTGCGAAAAAAATCGCAATGATAAGCTACGTAGAGCCGAGGTGCATGCTCTGACGCGACTTTAGTAGGTCAAGGCCCTCGGCCGATGACCGTTAAGCTAGCTGGAGCGTCAGAGCATCACAGAGGCTCGGCTACGTGCTTATTTGCGATGTTTCGCAAAGTTCACAAGACCTCCTGCTGCCGCAATGTCTTGAATGAATTGTGGCAATTCAGTGCCTTGGTATTGTTCATTTTTAGTCAAGTTGTACACGATGCCTTTAGACAAGTCTACGCCGATAGCATCGCCTGCATCGATACGGTCTACTTGTTCACCGATTTCAATCACAGGTAAACCGATATTGATGGCATTACGGAAGAAGATACGCGCAAAGGAGTGTGCTACGATAACAGGCACGCCTTTTGCTTTAATAACGCCTGGTGCGTGTTCACGAGAGGACCCACAACCAAAGTTTTTGCCAGCTACCATGATTTCGCCAGCTTTCACATTAGGAGCAAAAGTTGTATCAATATCTTCCATCGCATGTTCTGCCAATTCGTTCCAATCAGCAATTGCCAAGTAACGAGCTGGAATGATTACGTCTGTATCTACATCGTCGCCGTAGCGCCAGATTTTTTTGCTTTCAAAATCCATATTAAACCTCCTCAGGACCTGCAATGCGGCCTAATACAGCACTTGCTGCCGCCACGTAAGGGCTTGCCAAATATACTTCAGAATCAACGTGACCCATACGACCACGGAAGTTACGGTTAGTAGTGGAAACGGTTCTTTCACCAGCTGCCATGATACCCATGTAACCGCCGAGGCAAGGACCACATGTTGGCGTGGACACCGCACAGTCAGCTTGGATGAAGATGTCCAACAAGCCATCTTTCATCGCTTGATCGTATACATCTTGAGAACCAGGGATTACGATACAACGAACGAATGGAGCCACCTTGCGACCTTTGAAGATTTCAGCAGCTGCCACCAAGTCTTCGTAACGGCCATTTGTACAAGATCCGATGATAACTTGGTCGATTTTGATATCTTTGTCGATTTCGTTGATGTAATGCGTATTGGATGGCAAATGAGGGAATGCCACAACTGGTTGCAATTTAGCTAAATCAATTGTCACAGTTTGTGCATATACCGCATCAGGATCAGCATTGATAGGTTCTACAGGACGGTTGACACGACCTTTAATATATTCTTCGGTAATTTCATCATATGGGAACACGCCACATTTGCCGCCCGCTTCGATAGCCATGTTACAGATTGTGAGACGGTCAGCCATAGTCATATGTTTCACGCCTTCGCCAGCGAATTCAAGGGCCATGTAACGAGCGCCATCTACACCGATTTTACCAATCAAATCAAGGATTACGTCCTTACCAGTTACCCATTTGTTAGGTTTGCCGATAAGTTCAACCTTAATAGTTTCAGGTACTTTGAACCAAGTTTTACCTTCAGCCATAGCAACGCCTGCATCTGTAGAGCCAACGCCTGTGGAGAATGCATTTACTGCACCATATGTACAAGTATGAGAGTCAGCACCAATCATCATTTCGCCAGGACCGATAAGACCTTTTTCTGGCAAGATAACGTGCTCAATACCCATGCGACCTACTTCAAAGTAGTTGGTAATACCATGTTCGCGTACGAAATCACGCATGACTTTCGCTTGTGTAGCGGATTGAATATCTTTATTTGGTGTGAAATGGTCAGGCACCAAGTAGATTTTATGACGGTCAAATACTGGTTTTTCAATCTTTTTAAATTCACGAAGCGCTGGTGGGAATGTGATGTCGTTCATCAACACAGCGTCCAAATGACACTCGATGATTTGGCCTGGTTTTACCACATCAAGACCTGCGTGGCGAGCCATGTTCTTTTCAGTAATGGTCATACCCATAATATTATTCTTCCTCCTGTTGTTCTAGCTCCATAGCTAGGAAAATAGAATTAACTGCATTAATATATGCGTTCACACTTGATTTAACGATATCGGTGCTGATACCACGACCGTGGAAAATGCGACCATTATATTCAACCTTAAGGGTTGCTTCCCCAAGGGCATCCTTACCAGCTGTGATAGCGCGGATTTGATAATCTTTCAAACTAATTGGCATACCAACCACACGTTCAACCGCTTTAAGAGATGCGTCAACTGGGCCGTCACCAACCGCAGCATCCGCTCTTTCACCATCCGGCGTATTGAGGCGAACGTCTGCATATGCATAGCCTTTTTCGCCCAATTGATAATGTTGAGAAACAAGCTCGAATGCTTTTTTGTGATCCATGTGTTCCACAACAAGGGCGATGATATCATCGTCGTATACTTGTTTTTTCTTATCTGCCAAATCTTTAAATTTAGCAAATAGGTCGTTGATTTTTTCTTCTGTGAAAGTTTGATGGAATCCCAAGTTTTTCAAATGGTCTTCGAAGGCATGACGGCCGGAATGTTTGCCAAGAACGATGTTTGTCTTTTCAGCACCTACAGACTCAGGCGTCATGATTTCATAAGTTTCAGGGTTACTAAGCATGCCATGTTGATGGATACCAGATTCATGAGCGAATGCGTTAGAACCAACGATTGCTTTATTGGGAGGTACTGCTACACCTGTTAATCGGCTTACCAATTTAGACAATTTTGTGAATTGTTTTGTATCGATGTTTACTTGTAAATCATGGAAATAGTCATGACGTGTTTTAAGAGACATCACAACCTCTTCGATGCCTACGTTACCAGCACGTTCGCCAAGGCCGTTTATCGTACATTCTACTTGACGAGCACCGGCTTCGATAGCTGCCAAGGAGTTAGCATTTGCCAGGCCAAGGTCATCATGGCAATGAACGGAAATGATGACCTTTTCAACACCTGGTGTATGTTCTTTGATGTAACGGATTTTAGACGCGAATTCTTGTGGCATCATGTAACCAACTGTATCTGGTACGTTGATGATTGTCGCACCACCAGCAATAGCTGTGCCATATACTTGGCAAGCAAAATCTAAGTCTGCACGAGATGCATCTTCGCCAGAGAATTCGATTTCATCAACCTTACCCTTAGCCAATTCTAGAATAGCTTTGACCTTATCTAGTACTTGTTCACGAGTCATCTTTAATTTATATTGCATGTGGATTTCGGAAATAGCGATAAACACATGTAAACGGCTGCGCTCCGCATCCTTCAACGCATCTATAGCCTTGATAACGTCCTTCTCATTACAACGGGCCAATGCACAAATCGTTGTGCCCTTTACCTCACGTGCAATAGTTTGAACCGCTTCAAAATCCCCAGGAGATGCTGCAGGGAACCCCGCTTCAATAACATCAATACCAAGGCGTACGAGACCTTTTGCAATCTCAATTTTTTCCGGCGTACGAAGTGCAACGCCCGGTGTTTGTTCCCCATCACGAAGGGTTGTATCAAAGAAATATACGCGATTTTGATCCATAATCTTCACCTTTTCTGTACTAATAAAACATAACACTTTATTATATCTATCAATTGTGAAAGTTTAGTCAAACAAAACGTAGAATTAAAGTGCGTGCTCGCAAGCGACTTTAGTAGGTCGAGGCCCTAGGCCGAAGACCGTTAAGCTAGCTGGAGCGTCAGAGCACCACTTTAATTCGGTCACGTAGTATGGTTGACTAAACTTTTATAAAAAAAAGCCCCTCAGAACAACTATCGTTGCTCAAAGGGGCGTTATATTCATAACACGGTACCACCCTAATTGGGACTCGTTGCGGGTATAACGGAACCACCGTCGATGACTACTGCTGCATTCGCCACCAAAGCTCACGGGAGAGTGTCAGCGTACAACCTCTATTGCCTCGCACCAACCGACAACTCTCTGAAAGCAGGATCTGTAAACCTTTATACCCATTCATAGCTTGTATTTAAAATATAAGGACATTGTACTTTATTCTATAGAGTAATGTCAATTAAAATAAGATGAATATGATACATCACACATTCTTTTTACTAACAAGCACAATAAAAATAGCAGGGTGGCCTCTACGCAATCAATCTTAAAAGCTTATCCAGTCTAAAGCCTCAAAATTATTCAGAATTCGCTTATCCATTTTTACAACTTGATTAGTAAGCTCTATTCGATGATTAATAAACGAAATATCTGTATACCATTCCTTTAAACTAGCATACACTTCATTCTCTAAATCAATAATCATGGTCTCAATGGGATCCCAAGTTTTACATCTTACAGACTCCACCATAACCATACTACTACCTATGAAAGTAACATCCCTACCATAAATCCAAAACGGCAATGATTTCCCCTTTATAGAAATAGAATATATAGCATCTCCATGAGGCGGTTCCGTTTCATATTGTGCTTTTATATTGTACTTTTCCATTATCTCATTGCTAGCATTTTCTATATATGGCAACGTTGAAATCTTATAATTATCTACTTGCATAAAAAAACTCCATTATTTTTAGTATTAATTTTTGCTATACTAATTACGAAGAGAGTCAATTGACGTGAGTTAGGTTCATCTCCGCGAGGAGGTGATACTATGACAAATCATGAAGTTACCTATGTAATTATCATAATTCTGTTATCAGTAGTCACTATCATTGCACTAGTCAAATAGTACAATGATAAACGCCTAACGTATAAAGGAGTGCATTCCTCTAACACGTTAGGCGCCATCATAGTTTTATCAAGTTTTAGATGAGCCTAACGCCCTAATCACGTTAATTGGCTCTCTTTATATTTATATTATAAACTAATCATATTTAAAAAGATAGTACAATAAGTAACTCAATTTATCCCTACGCATTTAATCATTTCTCTAGCCCGTTTAACAGAAATCGGCTCATTAAATAAGAACACATGGTTCTGTCCCTCATGTTCCCATGATGCTAAATAAACGGAGTCATCCACCATTCGATAGGTTACTGTCATGCCATTCACAATATCCGTCTTCTGAGGTAAGTAATCCTTATAATCGCCTGCGATATTACCTGATACTATAGATACTCGGTATTTGATATACTGCGGCATATCGTCGACTCTGTCAAAATATCTCCCTTTTAAAAGCTCATGATAGGAATATACCACTTGTAGTACATCGTGATCTACAACAGTCACATGTATAGCATGTAACCCTTCTACTCCACTTGGCAACTGAGGTTTAAAGTTCAAATGTTGCTTAGCCTCATATAGAGTATCAAACACCTCTAGCGATTGACCTTTACGAGTGCTTCTATAATCCTCATCAGTCATATTGCAACTTCCAAGTCTATGTGGACAAGGAAACTCATTTCGGTCACCATAGGGTTGGTCATAAATAGAATTACCATTGATTCTAAAACGAGTCGAATCATCGGCAGAAACAACACAAATAGAACCTATAAAAGCTAATATAGCCAGTGCACATAAAACCTTTTTCATGATACAATCCCCTGTAAACAAACTACATATAGTAAGTTAATTATATCACCTAAAACCCTAATATTTATATATAAGGATTTTCCCTCCAAAAAACATTTTGCTTGCAAATAGCAAGCAATTGATTGCGAATTTATAGTATTAGCATTACAATATAAATAACAGGAGGTGATACTATGGCTAAAACAGCCTCTATCAGTTTGCGTATCGAGCCAGCGGTAAAAGCACAATTAGAAGCATTATATGCTAGCTTTGGCATATCCGTAACTGATGCGATTAATATTTTTCTCCACACATCACTAATGGAAGGTGGATTTCCATTTCAACCTAAACAACCTCGTTATAACGCGGAAACAGAAGCGGCTATTCAAGAAACAAAAGACATATTAGCAGGAAAAATAAAAGCAAAATCATATGCTAATGTAAAAGAAATGGTTGAGGATTTAGGAAAAATTTAACCAATAAATATCACAAATCTATCTCATTTGATAGTATCTATCTCAAATCATTCTACTATTCAAAATAACTGTAAATGTTATAATGAACTCAACAAAAGGAACAGATGCTCATATGATACTAAATGCACTATTCCAAAACTATAGTTAGTAGTTATATGGAGGAAATAATCATGACACATATACAATTAACACAACTCGTACAAGCCTTATTAGATGCACCAACAAGCAATCCTTCAGTAAAAGAATTCGCTCAATCTTGGCTCGATGCAGAGGGTACAGAAAAACAAGCAGATCTTACGAAACAACTCGTATCCATAGCAGAGCAAAATATTGCACTTATCGACGAAACTATCGGCTTTGCAGGTTCTGAACTCGCTGTACAAATCCTTGGCAAAGAGGGTGCTGCTAACCTATTACAACACGCTAAAGACATCAAAGCACAAGGCGCAGAATTCTGTGACTGCCCTGGCTGCATAGCATGTAAAAATGTTATCGATTTGAAAGCGGAAATTGCTTAATAATCTATTACCTATTAAGAGGTCATCGACACACTGTTGATGGCCTTTTTATATTCAAAACGCCCCCGATAAAAGCCGTCGTTGCAGTTGCGAGTCTAATCCATAAACTCTTTTTTGCTATCTACACGTTTATAAAATTCCTCGCGGCGATCAAACATGATATCCTATGACTAAAATCATATCTAGATTGTAATAAGCTAACTTTCTTTCAACGGTCCGAGTACCTTCATTTTGAACTGTCAACTTATAGTTGACAGTTTCCTCTTCAGACAATTAGTATACGTTAAATTAAAAGAAGCCTTCTATATTACTATCATTGTAATACAGAAGGCTCAAGACTTTATCAACTATTAAATTTTTAAAACTGCATATCCATTAAATTATCTATTCCTATTACTCACTCGCTTCCACAAGTGCTTGTGTATATGGGTGTACCGCTTCTTTAAGTCGTTTTGATTCGATGGTTTCTACGATTTGTCCGTCTTTCATGACAATGATTCGGTCTGTTACGGCTTGTAATAGTCCGATGTCATGGCTGACAAATACGTAGCCGAAGGGTTGTTCCGTATATAGTTTTTGTAGGAGGTCTAGCACCAACTTTTGATTCACCGCATCAAGGGCTGATGTAGGTTCATCAAAGAGTACTAATTTAGGATTCATCAGCATGATCCGTGCTAATACAACACGTTGCAGTTGACCACCGCTGACTTCGTGAGGGTATTTATGAACCGTATTCTCCGGTAAGTCGACCCGTTGTATCCATTTGCAGATATCGCCCTTTGCTGCCTCTATATCCATGAGACCATAGTTAATATACGGCTCTAAGAGAAATGCTTCTAAGTTCATCCTTGGAGGAATCACCGCCAAGGGATTTTGAAACATCATCTGCATGGAACGATATATTTCTGTATGGTTTTGAATGGATGTTACGTCTTCACCAAAGAGTCGCAGACTCCCAGAGGTAGGTTTTTCTAACATAGCAATCAGTCTAAGGAGAGTACTTTTACCAGAACCACTGCCACCTGCAATGCCTACTCGTTCATTGGGAGCCACGGAAAAGGATACGTTATCAACGGCATGGACCGTATGATTGTGGTTCGTATATTGTTTACAGATTTTCTCGAGTTGAATCATACTACACCACTTTCATTACGGAATCTAACAAGATGCGAGTATACTCATCCTTTGGATGGGCCATGACCTCTTCGGATGATCCCACTTCAACGAGTTGCCCCTTATTCATAACCCCAATGCTATTGGCAATGCGAGCAGCCGCCTTGATATTATGGGTTACAATAATCACCGTTGCCCCAAGAGCCTGTGTAACCTCTTTCATAAGGTCTAGTACGGAAGCTTGTATTAGCATGTCTAAGGCACTAGTCGGTTCGTCAGCAAACACGATGCTAGGCTTTAAGATGAGGCTTAAGGCTATTGCTAACCGTTGTTGCATACCACCGCTCAACTGAAACGGATAGGACTGCAAAATACGTTCTCCATCGGTTAAGTGAACGAGATTAAGCATATCTATAACGCGGCTTACATCATAGCTTTCACCATGAGCACGGAATAAATCTTTGAAGTGATTTTCTACGGTTCGATTTGGGTTTAGATAGGCGCTGGGATTTTGAAAGATCATGGAAATCTTCGTACCCCGCAATTGTCGCCAATCACCATCACTTAAGGTGGAAACATCGGTGCCATTTAGCAAAATTTGGCCCCTAATGTTAGCTTGTTTCAACATGCCAAAGGCGGCACGAACTAACGTAGATTTACCAGAGCCGCTTTCACCAACGATGGCAAAGACCTCCCCATTGGGCACGGAGAAGGATACATCGCGCACCGCTTGCTCCGCACCGTATGAAATTGTAACCTTATCAAATACTATACAGTCAGATTTATTCAATAGTAGAATCCTTTGTTAATAAGTAGTAATCGATTGGATGTACTGGAACATTTTTAACTTTTGTAGTAGATACAACCGTTGCACTTGGATACAACAAATAAATATCTGCTACGTCATCAACTAAGATTTGTTGTGCTTGTTTAGCAATATTAGAGCGTTCGTTTTGATCAAATGTTACAGATAATTGGTCGATTAACGCATCTACTTGAGGGTTAGAGTAGCCACCAACATTTGCTTTCGCACCAGTTTTGTAGAACAAGCTGAGGAACCAATAAGGATCGTTTGTAGACATAGTAATAACATTACGTTCTACTAAGTCAAAACCATCTGTACCAAGTGTATCTACTTCATCAGGGCTTTGTAATTTCTTAAGAGTTACAGCAATACCTGCTTTTTTCAATTCTTGTTGAATTTCTTCATATAAGCTTGTGTCTTTACCCCAAACAGCAAGAGTAATCGCTAATTCTTTACCGTCTTTTGCGTACATGCCGTTTGCATTTTTAGCATAGCCAGCTTGAGTCAAGATTTGGTCAGCTTTCGCCACATCTGTCATCGCTTTATTAGCAATCGCGTCATAGCCTAAGTTGGCAGATGGCGGGAATGGTGCCGCACCTGGTGTGGAGCCATTGCCAATAATTTTTGCCATAGAATCATAATTAATAATATGAGCAATCGCATTACGTACAGCTTTATCATGCAACGGAGAAGATTCTGTGTGATTTACTTTCAACATAAGTACACGAACGCCTGCGATATCTTGAATATTGAAACCGTCTTTGAATAAGCTACGGTTAGCAGAGTCCACTTTTTGAATCACGTCTACGTCTTTAGATTGTAACGCCATAGCGCGTTTATTGTTGTCTTCGATGTCTTTTACAGTTACAGAATCAAGACCTGGTTTACCGCCCCAGTAATCTGCGAAGGCAACGAGTTCAATTGTTTCACCTTTTTTGAAATTAGTGATTTTGTAAGGGCCTGTAAGAACTGGTTTAGATGCTACATCTTTAAGGTCTGCAGTATCCATAATAACGAAAGCAGGTTCAGTCAAGCTGGATAACAAGGAACCATTAGGCTCTGTAGTTTTAATGATCAAGTTTTGACCATCTACTGTGATGGACTCGATTTTAACTGCTTTAGCGGAACGAGCACTTTGTTTCATCGTATACTCGATGGACTCTTTTACCTTTTGAGGTGTCATCGGTGTACCATTGTGGAATTTAACGTTTTCACGGATATGGAATTTCCATGTTGTAGGGTCCACATTTTCCCAAGAATCTGCCAATTGTGGGGCAAATTTCATATCCGGTGTTACAACGGCTAAGTTTTCACCTGCACCGATACGAGTCAATGTCCACGCATCCCATTCGTGAGTTGGATCTAATGTTTCACCAAACCAATACAAACCAACATTCATATGCTTCCCTTGTTTGCTGTCTTTAGCAGTATCATTGCCACAGCCGGCCAAGAGAGCTACCATGCATAGCATGGACAAACATGCTAACAACCAACGTTTCATAGTATCTCCTTTAAAATACATCGCCTCGTTGAGGCTTTCACCATAAAAAATCTATACACAGCACGGTTAACGAGATACATCGAGAGCATCGCGCAACGCATCGCCAATATAGTTAAATAAAACAACAGTAATAAAAATAGCAAGCCCCGGGTAAATTAACAGCCACGGTGCCGTTTGTAGAAAATCTCGGGAGCTCAACAAGATAGCGCCCCACTCCGGATCCGGCGGTTGCACACCGATGCCAATGAGCGAGAAACTGGCTACCAAAATGATGGCATCCCCTAGATGTTGAATAATGACAATCACCAACGGTGGCAATACATTCGGCAGAATATAGCGCCATAAAATTCGTAGGTTTGAAGCGCCCGACATGCGAGCAAAGGTAATATACTCTGCGTGGCGTTCAATCAGTACGAGACCTCTCGTGATACGGGCATATTCCGCCCATTTCGTAATGCACAGGGAAATGATGACATTCGTAATGCTCGGCCCCATGATACCAATGAAAGCAATGGCAATGACCATGTTCGGGAATCCAAGTACTAAATCGATTAAACGAGATAACCAACGGTCAACGCGAGGTGTAGAGAATCCTGCTAATCCACCAATAACGATACCGATGGCCCCACTAATGCCAATGATGGTGAAAGCAATCCCTAAAGAGGCTTTACCACCGTACAGAATACGAGACCACACATCACGACCGAGTTGGTCAGTCCCTAATAGATGGGTACTACTAATGTCTTGTAAGCGGTCCGCAACACTCGTCGTTTCAGGATCAAAGGGAGCTATATACGGAGCACACAGGAAAAATACAATCCACAAAGCGGATAATACCAACATTGCGTATAAAGTATAAGGCTTTCGTCTACTCATAGGAGCCTCCTTTTATAGCGGCTCTTCGCTTCGGATTCAGCCAAACACTCAATACATCAATGATAATATTAATCACGATGAACACCATAGTAATCCAAATAATGTAACCTTGCATCAATACATAATCGCGAGCCATAATACCTTGCACCATCATGTAACCAATACCTTTTATGGCGAATACCGTTTCAATAACGGCAGAGCCACCTAGCATAGCGCCCATCGTTACCCCCATCATAGGCAACAACATAAGACCTACATGAGGGAATATGTAACGGGTGTAAACCATCCATTCTGGCAAGCCTAATGCTCGCGCTCCCTGTACAAAGGGTTGTCGCGACACTTCTAAAATAGCATTGCGCAATCGACGAATGTAGAGACCACATATCCATAAAGCAAGGGTTACCGCGGGCAAAACATAGGCAGAAAATCCAGTGGTATTCGTTACTGACACTAACTGTAGTTTAACA
This sequence comes from Veillonella sp. T34266-5, assembly GCF_002959815.1. Lineage (NCBI taxonomy): Bacteria > Bacillati > Bacillota > Negativicutes > Veillonellales > Veillonellaceae > Veillonella > Veillonella sp. T34266-5. Next base: position 42,947 of record NZ_PPCZ01000011.1, on the reverse strand, counting down.
CCAAATAAATACAGTAATAATAAACCGACCCAGAAGCTAGGAATTGCTAATGCTAGGAATGTAAGGAGACGAACCCCATGATCAATCCATGAGTCTTGATACTTTGCAGATAGCATACCGAGAGGTATGGTCACCACTATCCCCATAACAAGAGATAAGGATACGAGCCCTAAGGTATTAGGCAAGGCGCCACCAAGAATGGTCGCTACTGGTAAAGCGTACAGAATGGACTCACCAAAGTCCCCTTGTACAATTTGACCTAACCAACGTAAGTATTGCTGCCACCAAGGATCATTGAGACCCAACTGCTCTCGTATCTGTGCAACTACAACTGGATCTGGTGTAGCTCCTAGAAGATTAAACTTCATCGACACGGGATCAATAGGAGATAATTTTATCAATACAAATGTACCGATGGTAACAACCAATAAAATACCTACAATACCTGCCAAACGTTGTAGTATTAATCGATACAATACATCACCTGCCTTCTTTATCAAAAAATAACTATATTTTATTTTAACAATGATTCTAATTTTCTAATATACCCCTATGGGTATATTAGAATGATTTTCATTATGAAATTTTAGCATATATGCTAAAACGGCCCCTCATAAGAGGAGCCGCTTCTTATATAACCCTTACAGTGTCCATGCGAGTGCTTCACCACAGCTCGCATGCCTATCCCACTAGGCTTGACTGTTATATTATTTTGTATATGCTGTATGTGCTGTAGATGCTACAGTGTTAGCAATAATAGCCTTCGCCATGTCGCGAGTTACAGGGCGTTCAAAGTACATCGCATGGTTTTGACCATCTTTTGTCCAACCAACGAGGTACACCATATAATTACCACCTTTGAAAGTAACCTTTGTACCGTTTACTTTTTCTGTAGCTGTAACGCGATAATTCTTATGATCACCACTGATATCACCTTTTGTAGTACCTACGCGATACACAATACGTTTGCCTGCTGCTTGGTTCCGCGTTGTATCTTCACCAGCTTGGTAAACATACACAACTTGCAAAACATCTTTATTGATTGTGCTTACAGACTCAACATTATAGCCTACAGGTAATACTTTAGGTAGATGAGGCATAATATTCATGTATTTAGCGGCTTCATCAATAGTGCTAAACTCATGTATAGGATTTGGCATGCCAACCATAGGCGCCGCCTGTTCTGCTACCATAGGCTTAGCTGGATCAGGTGGTACATCAAAAGTACCTTGCGCACCAGCAACAGTGTAAGAACCTACACAAGCACACGCAACTGCCATTAATACAAATTTTTTAACCATGAGTATAATCTCCCTTCGGTCAATAAAAAAAATATTAAAAACACATTTATTTTGTATGTGATTTTTCCTCAACAATATTATGGATAATAGCCTTCGCCATATCTCGTGTAACGGGGCGATAAAAATCTAAAGAATGATTTTGTCCATCTTTTATCCACGATGCAAGATAAACCATTTTCTTACCACCTTTGAAAGTAACCTGTGTACCATCTACACTTTCAGTTTCTATAACCTTATGAATCTTATGGTCATCGCTGATATCACCCTTTAATTTAGTAGATGTACGATAAAAAATAAGAGCACCACCGGCTTTATTTACATACGGATCTATACCGGGTTCATACACGTACACAACCTGTAAAATATCTTTCTCAATAGTAATGATAGATTGAATATTAAAACCTACAGGCAATAGCTTCGGCATCTGAGGTCGAAACCCTATATATTCAGACGCTTCTTCTACAGTGGTAAACACATGTACGGGACTTGGCATAATAACGCCAGGAACAGCCGCCTCAACAGACATTTCTATGGGTTCAGAAACTTTAGTTTGTGCATCCGTTGCACCTTGAGCTTCAACGACTCCATAGGTACCAATAGCTGCACATGCTAAAGAAGCCACTAGTAATGTCTTTAACTTAGTTGCCATAACAACAATCTCCGAAAATATATTTTGTAAAATTATATTTATCAAAATACGCTTAACAAGTATATCCTAAGTGATATAGGATTTCAAGTAATAAATACTACCTATATCATGTTATCAAGCTTAGAATAATAGCCTATTATTTCTTATGAACCATAAAGCCTGCCGCTTGTTGGTTCGCCATAATTGTTACATCTGAAATTTGCATGCGTTTAGGTTGGTTTGTTACATACAATACAACATCTGCTACATCCTCTGGTTGAACTGCCTCAATGCCAGCATATACAGATTTTGCGCGTTCTGCATCACCGTGGAATCGTACTTCACTAAATGGAGTTTCTACGATGCCTGGTTGAATCGTTGTAACCTTAATATCAGTAGCAATAGTATCCATACGAATACCGTCAGCTAACATCTTAACAGCCGCCTTTGTTGCACAGTAAACGGCACCGCCTGGGTATGCGTAAATCCCAGCTGTAGAGCCCATATTCACGATATGACCTTCGTTTTTATCTATCATGAAAGGTAATACTGCCTTTGTTACATAAAGAAGTCCTAATACATTCGTATTAATCATTGTGACTGCATCTTCTACAGCACTATCTTGGAATGAATCGAGTCCCTGTGCAAGGCCAGCATTATTGACTAATACATCGATACCACCGAATGCCTCAATAGCTGGTTTCACCTTTGACTCTACATCTTCACGTTTGCTCACATCGAGAACAAGCGTATCCACACGAACGCCATATTGTTGTTCAAAATCTTCCTTAATCGCCGCCAATCGATCTGCACGACGACCAGCAAGTAATAAATTATCGCCATCCTTGGCGAATGCACGGGCACACTCAAGGCCGATACCAGAAGTAGCACCTGTAACGAAAATTTTGCGGTTCATATGTATTCCTCCTTCAAAAGCCGGTCCTGATGGGCTCCCAAAACCTCCACCGGCCGGGTCTGACTACGCCCTACGGGCTTCGCAGGGCCAAAGTCGGTTTTGGAAACCCATCAGGACCTTACTTTAAATACGTTATCCTTATTTCCCGCAAAGATTTTCGTTACAGGAATAAAGAAAAAATAGTAATTCAGGACCTCAATTATAATTTATGTTTTGTGGATCCTTCTTTTAGATTTGTGTCTATAGTTTTACCAAGTTCGGATTTACTTACATCTTGGATTTCATAGCCCCAGCGTTTTAGCATGGTTTGTTGTTCTTGTTCTAGGAAATCGAAGAATTGAATGCGATGTTGCTCAGGACTTTCATAATATCCAATTAAAGCAGTCCGATATTCTACTTCGTGCGATTTTGTAATCGTAATCGGACACAATCCATTCTGAATTAGGTTGCCATTCATCATGAGAAGAGCAGTTCGTTTATTACCATCGCCAAAGAACTGATTACGAGCCATCTCGGCATATAATAGAAGCGATTGTTCCAACGGATTATCCTCTAGCTCTTGGCACCTAGCTACTAATTCATCCCAACAGAAATTTAAATCCAAAGGATTAGGCGGTGTGTAACTTGTACCACCTATAGCTACTGGTGCATTGCGAAATCCAGCAAATCCTAGGCGGTTCTCACTTTCAGAAACCAACTTATTATATTCGATAGCCACTAACTTATTAATCTGAAATCGTTTTAAGCGCAAATCTTCTATCAAGGCTTGCCAGCCACGATTAATATTATCTATTTGTCGAGTTTCACTCACACTGAGCCCCGCCACAGAAGTACCACACACAATCGTCTCAACCTGCGGATACGTCGCCGTGTTTCCCTCCATCTGTGCCATATCAAACACAAACTGAGCACGCAACTTCTCAGCGATAAACAGTGCTAAATCAAAACCTACATAACCATTACTATCAGAGGTCACAACATCACCTCCCTACGTCCATTCAACTATAATATGTATAACACCATTTTACCATATTTCTACTTGTATTATTTCAACGATTATATTGGCGCTAAAAATAAACTAATGTAGATAGCAAAGAACCGATAGAGTTCTGAAAACGACTTTGGCCCTGTTCCTACCAACGAATGTGTCGGCGCCAATTTAATGGACACATAAAAAGATTGGGCCTATGGCTATATCGACTGTAGAAGAAAGAAAGGGCCCAATCTTTTTATGTTCTATTTTAAATGCGCCAACATATCGTTGAGAACTTCCATACAATCCCCAACAATCCCATAGTTCGCGTGTTGGAATATTTCCGCCTTCGGATCATTGTTAATGGCGACGATTGTGTCGGCCCCAGAGATGCCACTTACGTGTTGGATTGCGCCAGAGATACCAAATGCCAAGTATAGTTTAGGGCTTACGGTTTTACCTGTTTGGCCTACTTGGTATGGCAATTCAATCCAGCCTTTTTCAACGAGTGGACGTGTAGCACCTACAACGCCGCCGATAGCATCAGCGAGTTCGTAGAGTTTATCAAAGTTTTCCTTTGAACCCATACCACGACCACCAGCTACGATGATATCCGCTTCTTGGATATTATAACCAGACTTGCTGAATGGAATAAAATCTAGTCGTTTGGTGCGAATGTCTTCGGACTTAAGGTCAAATTGTTCAAGTTGGATACGGCCCCAACTGTCCGCAATGCGCTCAGGTTTTTTGAATACATTAGGACGAACAGAGCCCATTTGTGGACGATGGTTTGGCGAAATAATTTCAGCCAAGATATTGCCACCTAAAGCAGGACGGGTCCATTCTACAAGGCCTTCTTCTGTATCTACAGTTAGGATAGTGCAATCTGCTACAACGCCATTTTGCATGCGACCAGACATGCGCGGTGCTAGGTCGCGGCCATTGTTGGTAGCACCAATTAAAAGGATATTCGGTTTATGGTCTTCAAAGAAATCCGTCAATACCTTTGTATAGCCATCCGTTGTATAGTATTTCAAAAGGGGACTTTCAAAAACGTGAACAATATCGGCACCATGAGCCACAAGTTCCTCCGCCTCAGCTTGTACGTTTTCACCGAGAAGCATCACTTGCACGAGCTGGCCCAGTTCCTTGGCAATGCGGCGGGCTTGACCGATAAGTTCATACGTAACTGGATGCACTACGTCATCGATGGTATCAGCTACGACAAAAACGTCTCTGTATTCATCAAAATTTGTCATTATCGGTCACCTCCTTCGGAAACAGCATCAGATTTAGCGGCCTCTGCTGCAAATGTATTTGGATCTACCGCCTTAGGTTCGCTAGGCACCACGCTTTCAACAGATGCAGCTCGCTGTACTGGGTCATTTACGTCAATGCCCTCATCGTCTTGCACCTCTACAACCGGTGTGTCATTTGGTACCAAAAGGTGTGCGAACTTTTCAGGCTTGATATGGTACGCCAATTCAAGCACCTTTTTGGCGCCTTCGTCGACGGATGAAAGCATTTCTACCTTGCCACGAAGCGGTGGTTGATATACCTTGCGTACCCGTGTTGGAGAACCTGTAAGGCCAATGCGGCTTTCATCAATATGAGGCATATCACGTAAGGTAATATGATTAATAGTATATCGTTTCGCGTAAATGGAGCTCCAAAGGCCAGGTTGACGTGGCTCGTTAAGTTCGGCTGTCGTCGTCACCAGCAATGGCAACGGAGCTTCAATCACTTCATAACCGTTCTCGTGCTCCCGCTTTACAATCGCCTTTTGAGAGGCTTGGTCTACGGAAAATTCACAAGCATAGGTAGCTTGCGCCATACCGAGTTCCTCTGCGATTTGAGGGCCCACCTGTGCTGTATCGCCATCGATAGCTTGTTTACCGCAGAAAATGAGTTGGAATTGACGGTTCATGGTTCGTTGAATATGACGAATAGCGGATGCAATGGTATAACTCGTAGCCAATGTATCGGCACCACCAAAGGCACGATCTGTTACGAGCACCGCATCATCAGCGCCTAACGCCAAGCATTGACGCAATGCCTCTTCGGCTTGTGGTGGGCCCATGGTCACAACCGTAACGCGACTGCCTTCAATTTGGTCTTTCACAGTCAAAGCCGCCTCAAGCGCGTGCATGTCGTAAGGGTTTACAATACTAGGCAGACCTGTGCGGATGAGATTATTTGTTTCCGGATCTAGTTTAATTTCCGACGTATCCGGTACTTGTTTTATACAGACTAATAATTCCATGCACTCACCCCTGTCTAAACTCTATGCCCTTGGCATTACGAGGATATTTCCAAGATTTAACAATCGTATGTCCGCACAACACACGACATGTGCCACATTCAAGGCAACCAGCAAAATCAAAAGCAAGCGTGCCGTCCTCTTGCAATGTGTATAAACCTGCAGGACAACCATTCACGAGCTTCATCGCCTCTTCGCGGCTTACGCTTTCACCATCAATAATGATGTGAGGACACGTTTCATCTACATAATATTTATTCGCGCCCAAACGCTCTTCTAATTTCATAGGGAACGCACCCCTTTCCATGCATCACGAATCAATCTGAATAGGCCTACATCCTTGACACGGCGCAACAATTTTTTCATCAATGGCACCGCACCGTCGCCATTTACGGTGAATACATCATGCATAAGATTGTTTACAAATGCAGGATACTCATTAAAAATACGCGGATTAGAGGCCAAGAATTTCGGCATATTTTTATACAATTTCATATCGCGACACAACCAAGACGCCTTGATTTGTTTTTCGTACAATTTAGTAACGCGATCCATATTTTCGTCGCGTAGCGCCACATTGACCGCCTCAGCCGCGCACATGCCGGACTCGATAGCCAGATCCATACCACGAATCGTGTATCCAAGATTCATGCACATCCGCGCCGCATCACCAACGACGATGTAACCCTTGCCGCCCAATTTTGGCATCGCTTTATAACCGCCTTCAGGCACAAGATGCGCGCTGTGTTCCTTTAATTGACCATTTTTCAAAAGTGGCGCAATTCTTGGATGACTGGTGAAAGCCTCCAGCATTTCGTCAACTGATTTATCTGCCAAGCCGATGTCCTCAAGGCCTACTACCATGCCTACGGAAAGGCTGTCCTTATTCGTATATATAAAGCCGCCGCCTAGTAGACCATCTGTCATATCGCCCAACGTGAGCCATGCCATGCCTTCATCACTAGATAACATAAGGCGATTCTCGAGGTCCTCTTTTTTGAATTTATATACCTCTTTTACACCGACAGCCATCGTCTTAGGATCTGTAGGGTCAGTCAAACCAGCCTCTTCTAAAAGCACTGTGTTAGCACCTTCTGCAATAATAACAAGCTTTGCATACACCTCATCATCGTGACAACGTACACCGACAACGCGACGTTTTTTGCCTTCCCCTTCGGTGATGAGTTCCGTTACCTGCACATTAGAAACGAGCAAAGCCCCTTTCTTCTCAGCCTCTTCAGCAAGCCATTTATCGAATTTAGCACGCAACACAACGTAGGATTCTTCATTTTCTTTCACATCTTGGTAACTATATTCGATGGTCGTCATCTCATTGCCAGCACCGATAGAAATGCGTTCCTTTGTCACCTTTCTTTCAAGAGGCGCACGATCCCTAAAATCCGGTACCAATTTCTCTAGGGAATGCGTATAAATACGGCCGCCCATCATATTCTTAGCACCTGGCGCCATCCCGCGCTCAATGACCAACACCTTCACACGCTGCTCCGCCAAACGTAACGCCGCTGCAGCACCGGCCGGCCCTGCCCCCACGACGATAACGTCAAATCTCTCATTTCGATCTATTGCCATATACTCAGCTCCTTTTTATGAAAGCCTAACTTACATAAGTCTATATATTATATATTCACGATACAGATTGAAAATACCTTTTTAACATACCATAGGTACATGAAAATTGTATAAGAAAATAAAAAATGGGCTGGTCGAGACCAGCCCATTAAGTATACTATTTCCGAAGTTGCTTATAAAATCAATTTGAAAGCCTGCGTGAAACGCAGGCCTTTCCTCTCTCACACCTAAAGTTTTTGGAGAGGCAATGGGGACTGCCAAAAGCTGACTTTGGCCCTGCGAAGCCCTTTCCCCTCTACACATAAAGTTTTTAAGAGAGGCTGTAGGGGTTTCTAAAAACGACTCTTTACGGCCTGCGTGGAACCCAGGCCTTTCTCTTCTAGCACATAAAGTTTTTGGAGAGGCAATGGGGACTTTCAAAAGCTGACTTTGGCCCTGCGTAGCCCGTAGGGCGAAGTCAGACCCGGCCGGTGGAAGCTTTTGGAAGTCCCCATTGCCACCCTCATAAAAATTTATAAATTTTCCTAGCTTTCACATAAAAATTAGCGTATGATAAATGTAAGTAATATTCTCTATACGGAGCAAGACGCGTATATAATACGACCGCATAATGCAAGACCACGGTCAAAGTAAGGCACTCAACATTTTGGTATTTACCTCAAGGAGGCCATATGGATCCGCAAAGAATTCTGAAAGCATTATCCAATCCACATCGGTTAGATATTATATTGTGGCTAAAGCACCCAGAGCAAGAATTCGGTGTTCAAGTACACTCTAAAACTCTCATCGATTTTCCAAACAGCGTTAGCGTTAAGAGTATTCAAAAACGCTGTGGTGTATCACAATCGTCTGTATCTACATTTATGACTATGTTAGAGCGTGCAGGCCTTGTAGAATCGCGAAAAATTGACCAATACACCTATTATAGGCGCAATGAAACAGTTATCCGCGAGTTTGGCGAATGGTATAACAAAGAAGTATCCATCCAAGCCGATAATATCGACAAATTATTGGAAACAGTAACCTTAGACGACACATCCTATCCATCAACAGAGGATAGTTCTATGCTAAATCAACAACAAAACATAGGCATATCTACTAAGGGACTAGACTATGAAAAAGATAATACCTAAACACAACTCCCTATCATTGCTTTATAGGGAACAATAAAGGAGCTATACTGCTAGAGGGTATCCTCAGCAATATAGCTCCTTTTAAATTTATTTTTCTGCTCCATCGATTCTCTCCCTTACGCGACGAAAAACATCGGTGCCAGAGAATCTAACTTTACTTTCTTTTGCCGCAGAATCAGCCTCATCTAATGCATACTCAATAGAGTCTGTTAATGCAGCATATAGTTCTATATCCATTTTATTTATCGTTGCGCTTCGTATGCCCTAAATAGTTTAGATAGCAATACAGGCGCTAGTTTTAAAAGATCTGGGTTTTCGCAGAAGGATATGCGAAGTTGTGTTTTACCAGGATTGTGTTCGCTATCGGCACCACTGTAGAATCCGTTAAGTGGAGCCATGAGCAATGTATAGTCATTGCCATCATCCAAGGTCACACGGCCGTGTTCAGCACACCAAGCAGCAAATTCTACGCCGTCAAAGCCAGGTTTTGCTACATTGCGTACATCGATAACGAAATAGATGGACGCTTCTGGATTAGAGATAATGAAATCTGGTTCTACCTCTTTGAATCCCTTGTGAAGTTCATAAATCATTTCGCGATAGTAATCACGTTGTTGCTCATACCAGTTATGAAGATCAGCGTGGCTTTCATGAGCCAAGGCACCAAAAATATATTGACCAAGCGTATTAGCACTGAGATTCGCCGTATATTCAGCAACAGATTTTTCATAGCACAACGCATTATCTGTAATGATGGCGCCAATGCGAAGGCCACAAGCATTCCAAACCTTAGAGGCCGTTTCAAGACTAATACGACGGCCTTCGATACCTGGTACATCCTTATTCGTCAATGTCCAAATACTAGATGTTTCCTTGCCTTTTTCGTAGGCCAATTCACGATAGGCTTCATCGGAAATAATCCATAAATTATATTTTACGCACAAAGATGCATATTCAATCAAAGTTTCCTTGCTGAATAGTTGACCAGTTGGATTGTCGTAAGGAATAATCAACAATGCCCCTGGTTTTGTTTCTATAATGCGTTTTTCCACGGTTTCAATAGATGGTAATTCAAATTCGCCATTCTCGTTCAGGCGTCGTTCTACGGTTACCGTTTTACGACCAATGCGATGACCTACCGCATCGTAGTTCGTGTAGGACGGATTGAACATCAATAGAGGACGTTCTTCTTCACCTGCACCGCCACAAACGCCAAGCATAATGATTTCCATCGCCATGGACGCACCATCTGTAACGAGTACATTAAGGCCTGTTGTATCAAAACCTTGGCTACGCAAAATATGCAAGAATGCTTCACGGCATTCATCGGTCCCCGTTGTTGGTACATAGGGTACGATGCCTGTACTGAAAGGACTATTTGGTCCACCTAGAGTAAATAGTCGGCGCTGCATGGCGGGATGCATAGGACGCATAACATTACCAATAGAACCGTTAACCAAAATAGGTGGGTTCTTTCGCTCTAAAAATTTAATTTGCCCCATGCGGATCCCCGACGGCTTGCGAGCCATCATATACGGGGATAAAACCGGTAGTTCCATACAGAATCCAACTCCTCTAAATAAACGCCTTACACAAAAATAAGGCTGTAATACGCATACATTGATATATATAGATACATTCTATTATAGTGCTTTTACAAGAGAAAATCTATAGTTTTATCATTGTAGCTTACAGCCTTATCAGTTTTTTTACTTATGCAATAAATTATATGGTAACTTCAACACCTAAGCGGAAGTTGCGACCTTGACCTGGCCACCAATCACCTGGGTTACCATAGCGAACGCTAGATTGTTCCGCATAGTATGTATCAAAGATATTGTTGATACGGCCAAATACAGTCACATTTTCACGTACGCGGTAGTTAGTGCTAATGTCAGCCAACCAGTATGTTTTTCGAGGGAATACATTAGCAGCTGTACCAGGACGATCGATAATGCCGCGAATATCCAAATGAGCATCCCATTTAGCATCGTTGTAATCGAGACCTACATTAACCGCATGTTTAGGAACATACCCATCGCGATTAGCTTTGCGCGTAGGTGTTGCATCGATATGAGTATAGGTGTAGCCAAGACGCGCAGCCAAATGTTTTGTCAATTGTTTACGCACATCTGCATTAATGCCATATGCTTTTTCTGTATCAAAATTACGGTATTCACCTGACAATGGTACAGGGTTTGTCATTACCCAACCAATTTTATCTTTTGTACTGCGATTAAAGAAGCTGAGATTGCTGTTCCAAGTTTTACCGAATTTATGATGAACACCTACGCTCCATTCATGACCTGTTTCAGGTTTCAAATTGCGATTGCCATTTGTGCCATCAAAGAGTTGATATGGTGTAGGGGCCAAGAAATATTCTTTATACGCTGCATATACATTCGTTTTAGCATTTACATCGTAGCCAACGCTGATGGATGGGGATGTATGCGTACCAAATGCGGAGTGATGGTCAATGCGAACCCCTGGTATGACAGTCCATTTTGGAGCCACTTTCCACTCATCTTGAAGGAAATAAGACGTATTCGTAAGCTTAATACCACCCATGTTAACAACCTTATCTTGGCGCCAATCAAAACCGCCAACTACGGTATGGTCTTTGGCTTTATATGTTACTTGATCACCGATACCCCGTGTTTTCACGTCGATTGGATAATGATCGTATACTGTTTTATAGTGATTATTCATCAAGTATAATTGATGGCTCCAGCGATTGCTAATCTTGTTATTCCAAACTGCACGGAAGGAATCACTTGCTTCTGTACCATAACGAATGTGATTGAGAGCACCCAAGTGGTCAGAGTACATCACATCGCCACGATATGTATCATAGAATACCTTCACATCATTTTTATCATTAATCTTATTGCCTACCATGAAGGACCCAGTATGGCCATTAGCATGTTGTGGAATGCGCACCCCATGACCATCCTTGTAAGAACCAATGATGTCCTTTTGCAAGCCTACGCGCCAGTACCAATCGTTTTTGCTACCTTCATTGGTAATCGCGTATTGTTCAAGATTATTGCTGCCTCCCATAACACGAAGCTTAGTTTGAACGCCTTCTTCAGGTTTCGCTGTGATTACGTTGACCACACCACCGATGGCACCAGAACCATATAATGTAGAACCGGCACCGCGTTGTACTTCAATACGGTCGATGCTAGACATATCTTTCAAAATTGTCATCGGTGGATTCACACCAGCGGCCCCCATATTGATGCCGTCTACCAAATATAATACTTGGTCGGAACCATTGATACGAAACGCATTAGAATTCGTGTAACCTACACCACCACCGTACGTATTGATATCTACACCTGGTACAATACGCATCGCTTCATTCATGTTAGTTGCGTGACGTTCGCGGATATCATCGCCTGTGATTACACCTACGCTAGCTGGTACTTGTGAAAGCTGTTGTTCACTACGCGTTGCAGTAACGACAATGGTATGAGAATCTTGTGCATCAACAGCTAATACGCTAGGTGCACTAATCGTGCTACCAAATACAAGAGCTAATCCCACATATAGAGATAAACGCTGTTTCTTTGATACTTTCATAAAAACCTCCACACACATCAAACTATAAATTACATACTATAAATATTTTGTGCCATAGATACCATTGCACGGGTCATAAATTGGGAATAACTCATGACCTGCGAGGAATCTACAAGGTACACACGACGATTGGCGATGGCCTTAACGCCCTGCAAAGCAGGATCAGAGTAAAGCTGTTCTGCCGTTGCTGGCGTAGTGCCATCTGATGTATAGGCCACAGAAGGAATAAAAATAATATCTGGGTTAGATTTTATTAAATCCTCTCTCGTCCCATTATCAAAAGGGCCTAACCCTATTTGAGCGGCTGCATTATTTACCTTCAAATAGGTACACATATCATCAAAGATTGAACCCTTGCCGCCTGTCAAACCAAATTGGGAGTAAAACGCCACCAAAAGACGTTCACCACTATGCTTATTGACCAATTCTTCTACAGTTTTCAAATCTGCATCCATGCTAGCTATCATGGATGCATCAGATGCATGTAATAGCCCGGCAATCTCATGAATAGTAGCTTTTGCTTCTTTTACCGTAGTAGGCGTTTTATATACATAAACAGGAATCTGCATATTGCGCATTTCCCCAATCGCATCGGGAGACATCCAATTGGGTACTAATACTAAATCTGGCTGTACAGAGAGCATGGACTCAGCAGATGCTTTCACATGTTTCTCTACCTTAGCCGACGCGTCGGGTACATTATTAGGTACCGTACCAACAGCGGCTACGCGGCTTGGATCAACCAAGGATAGGACTATATCCTCTGTGCTAGCAGCGATAGGAACGATGCGCTTAGGTTCAGTCGGCACCGTAACAACAGTGCCAGTACCATCCGTCACCTGATGTGTGGCGCCCGTAGTTCCCGTTTGTGCAGGACCACAACCGACCACAAACAATACCATCATCAGTATGGCGCATATAATCGATATTCTTTGTTTCATATTAACGACCTTCTATAACACCTTCTATGGAAATATATAAGGACTGCAAATTCTCTAGCATCGTTGGAGATGCATCCCAGTAGCCACGTTGAGCGGCTTCTAACAAAATTTCCGCAATGCGCTGCAAGGCCCACGGATTTACATCACGCATCCAGTCTTGCACCGTTGTATCTAAGGCATACTTATTAGCATAACCTTCATAGACCCAGTCGGGCACTATATCGCTCGTCGCATCCCAGCCAAAGCTATGGGATACCACATTGGACATATCCGATGCACCTTTGTAACCATGATTCATCATAGCTTGAATGAATTTCGGGTTTTGTGTTTCTCCTTGCACAACGCGGCGCAGCTCATCCGACAAGGACCGCATCACAACGCGGCTACGGTCGGTGCTATCCCCCACATAGGCACGAGGCGCACTGCCCTTTGCAGTCCGCACTGCTGCAATGAGACCACCATGATAGCTATAATAATCGTCAGCACTTAATATATGCGTTTCTCGATTATCTTCATTTTTAATGGTCACATCCATGGTCGTTAATCGACGTTGGAATAGCCTCATATCCTGAGGAATATCCTTGTGTATGTGAAAGCTACTCCACTTGCTATACACTTGCGCAATATCTTCTACGGACTGCCAGTTTTTGCCTTCTATCAAAACGCCCACACCTGTACCATAGGCCTGTGGCGGGTCCCCAAAGATGCGAAGTCGCGCCTTTTTAGTCGCCAACAAAGGATCCTCACCTTGCTCCACGAGCCAATCTACATCATCGTGAATATGCTTTTTCACATAGTTATCATCTGGGGACTCATCTAGTTCTGACACCATTTCCACGGCCTTATCAAGCCAACTAATGGCAGTAGGCATCATATCTCGAATGAGGCCACTGATGCGCCCCATTACGTCGATACGAGGTCGTTGTAATTCTTCTAAAGGAATCACCTCTAGGCCTGAAATGCGACCATTGGACTGCCATTTAGGGCGAACGCCTAATAAATAAAGAAATTCCCCTAAACACTGGCCGTGACTTCTAGAGTTGCTACTAGCCCAGAGAATGATGCCTACCGTTTCAGGGTACCGTTGTTCATTTAAGATATAGTCAGCAATGACTTGGTCTGCCAAGTCTATCCCTAGCTGATAAGCAATCTTTGTGGGTAGTGCCCGTTCATCGAGGCCATAGAAGTTCCGCCCCGTAGGCAATACATCAACTTGACCGCTGGAAGGAGCCCCACCAGGGCCTGGTTCAACATATTTTCCCTGCAAGCCCTGCGAAATGGATATAATCTCATTCTTTGTTTGCCCTAATTTAGGTATGTACTCGCGCACAATGACTGCGGCCAAAGGCGCTAGCCGTTCTGGTACTGTATAATTTGGTGTATTCACCACATACCTTACAAACGCACGCAGTTCATTCCAAATTTGATCAATGATGTGACTATAACGAATCCCCTCGTTATTTACGTCCCCTGCATGTCGCTCTATATAGGACCAATCATAACCTAATTCTTCGGCTAAGATTTCAAGACCCGATGCAATATCCCCTTGTGACGTCCGTACAATGGCGGTAATAAATTCCTCTAGATCTACACCTTCAGGTCCCTGCCCTAAAATGTGCAAGCCATTTCTCATCTGCATATGCTTTAGGTCGCTTAACTTTTCATGGACAGCTGTAATAAGATCGTCCATCTCCATCGTAGCGCCTTGTTCTTCATCGATGAGATGACACGCCATGGCTTTCTCTCGAATCACGTTCTCTATATCCGATACACTCTCAGGATGCTCTTGCTCAAAATGACTATGTTCATCGAGTAAGGCTTCTAGTTCTTCAAACTCATCATATAGACCAGCCGTCGTCATCGGTGGCGACAGATGCCCCACTAAACAAGCGGAGCTACGCCGCTTAGCTTGGATACCTTCACCAATAATAGTCGTCCAGTACGGGTAAATATTAGGTAACGAGGATATACCAATTTCAGGATAGCAACTAGCACTGAGGCCTGCTCCCTTACCTGGGAGCCATTCTAAGGAGCCATGAGTTCCTACATGGATGACTGCATCCGCTTCAAAGACGTTTCGAACCCAGTGGTAGAACGCCAAGTATTGATGAGGTGGTGGCAAACAGGGGTCGTGATAAATGGCAGATACATTTTCTCCAAATCCACGCGGTGGCTGCACCGTAATCCATAGATTCCCATTGGAGAAACCAGGGATAATAACCTCATCATCGTAGACGAATACATCTCCAGGCGCCGCGCCCCAAGACTCAATCATAGACTTTTGCGTATCTGCTGGCAGCGTTTCAAAATATGCTTTGTAATCAGCACTACTCAAACGCCCTTCTGCAGAAGCTAAGAGCTCATCAGTGAGCATAGACCTATCATTCGTCATATGAGATGTGACTATATCCATCAACTCTGCACTCGTTTCTGGCACAGTATCTACGGTATAGCCCTCGTCTTGCATGACCTGTAATAGTCGTCGTACCGATTCAGGTGTATCAAGTCCTGCAGCGGAACCAATATTGGAATTTTTCGGCGGATAGTTATGCAGGATAATAGCTACCTTTCGCTCCGATACTGGAATGTGTCGTAATTTAGACCATTTAATGGCCCGCTCTACAATAGCAGCAATGCGTTCTTTTACAGGTAGATACACATAGTGACCACGCTCATCAAAGGTTTGACACGCCACGACGCCACCCTGAATGACGCCATCTAGTTCCGGTTGTGATATAGATAAATTCACGTCCAAAGGCGTCACGCCTTGCGGGTCTGCAGCCCAGGTTTTCTCATCCATGTATATGGTATAGCCCTGAATGATAGGCACATCCTGTAACTTTAATTCTTCCAAAGTTTGCGCCCCTAAGGACTGATAGGAGAATTTACAAGTATTTATGAGCACATCAAAGGGGAATACATCCTTACCAAAGAGATGATTCATGGACAGTTTCATATTAGGAATACCTACACGAGGATTCGAGCCATACTGTCCATAAAAGATAATCGGATTGTACTGATGTTTATAAATCTCTTCGAATAAGGCCTGTTGATACTCAATATCCCCCATAATCCATTCGTCGCGATAGAAATACACCGCGATGGACGGCCAATCTGGATTTCCTTCGGCCTCCATGAACTCATCATAGGTTACGTAGATATTTCCATCGCGGCCCATGATGGCTTGCCACGGAATGTGGTCAGGTTCCTCCCATTCGGAGATTGGTTTTGTACTGAAAGCACCGTTAATAAGGCGCACATAGTTCATGACGCCACTGGTGCGGCGATAGCTTTCAAGAAATCTCCGTTGATTTTCGTCTATATTGCGATAGAGAATATCTGTTTTCTTAGGCTCTACCACATCAATCCAATACTTAGGATGATGCGCATACAGCCAACGCTCTAGACGTTCTAAAAATGGCGAATCTAAGCCAACCCCCATATTCGTTACGAGAACGACATCTGCAGCGCGTAGGCGGCTTTCAAAATCCTCATCCCAAAGGGGCTGTTTTTTCATATTACAGATGTCCACCTCACCCTGTATCAATTCAGGATAGGTGGCAACAGCCTGTTCTATATATTGGATTTGTTTTCCTAAATTAGAAATATACATGAGACGACTCATGATCTACCTCCGTGATACTCGTAATATACCATCCGCCGTAATAGTATCCATGGCGTAATAACTGCCATTCATTAATTTACATAATTCCTTAGCAAGGCCTAGCTTGATAAAGCTCGTTTCCGTATCAATAACGATACAATCTACAGGCAAGGTTCCAAGAATACGAGCCCATTGTTTAGCCTCTGCTACGGGATCCTCTAAGTCCCCCGACGTAGCACGTCCATCGGTGATACATATAATCTGAATGCGTTCTGCCCGATGGGCACGCAACAATCTATCGCACATGGTGTAGGCCATGCGTAAACCGTGAGCTAATGGCGTTTTACCACCTGTAGGCATAGAGGCTAATAGTCGCTCTGCGCGCTCTACGCTACGGGTGAACGGCAATAACACCTCTGCCGATTCCTTGCGAAAGGCAATGAGTCCTACTGAATCACGATGGATATAGGAATCACGCAAGAGACTCAAAATAGCGGATTTCGTGGCCTCCATGCGATGCCGTGCCGCCATAGAACCACTCGCATCCACCACAAAGAGCTGGTATGCACCAATACGTTTTTCTCGAGCTTTACGGCGATAGTCCTGTGGTTTTATCACTATAGATAATCCCTTAGCTTCTTGTTGTTCTAATGGCAGAGACTGCGTAGATTGTGTTTCTTGTTCCACCTTAACAGCAGCTCGCAACCGTTGGTAGGGTGCTGCCGCTCGCAATGTATCGACTAAGGCCAAGTCCTCAAGAGCATGTTCATCCTGATAGGCTCGAATCATGCGCCCTCGAGTATCCTTTGTCTTAGTCATGAGGCGACGACCAGAGCCCTTGCGATACTGGCGGTCTACCGTCTTATAAGACTGCAATTTCCAATGAAACATCTGGTTAGCTATACGGGCAACAGTATCAGGCAAAGATACAGAAGATAGCCCGTTAGATACATCAGCATTAGTGCTTCTTGAATCAGAACTATCAGGTTCCTTAGGGTTAGCGTCATTAGTGCCGCTAGTTTCTTCTTGATTAGCGTTGCCGAATACGTCTTGATTAGACGCTCCATCTTCGGTACCACTTATATCATTATTGGAATTATCTGATTCATTGGGGTTGGATTCATCACCATTAGAATCTTCTCCACCCGAATCACTCGAGTTATCTACATCAGAGTCCTCTGCTATTTCAGTATTCTTCTGCAACTGATTTTGGTCGTTTGTACTACTTCCATTATCCCCTTGTGATGATTGAGATTCTGATGCTTCATCTCGCTTCATACGATGGGGCAAAACATATAAAGCGGCTCGGTCTGCAAGGATGGGCTTGCAGTACGAGCTGCCATCAAGAACTGCAAGAGATTTCATAACTTGCAGCAATACGTATTCTGCACCATGCCCTACAGTGCGTGCTTGTAGTGCATAGGATATGGCTAGTGAAAGTATAGCATCCGAAACAGCAATATTCTGAACTCGTTTAGTAGCTATGAGAGATAACATATCCTCAGCTGAAATAACATCTATTGAGCTAGTTTCCTCCTCACATAAGGCATCGTCCAAGTCTGATTGATTACCCCCTGCTATAGATGCATCACCACATAGGATTTCTTCTCGATTTTGTTGCAACACAGCTATACGAGATTCTAGTGTAGGTGCAGCCATAGATACATGCACATCGACGAGTTCCCACTCCGCATCATCTAGTGTTCTATCTTCATGATTGATAGTCATGATGAGCAGTATTTGACGTCGCTTCGCCTCTACTAATAAGGCATGACGAACCTCAGGTGCCAGAACGTGCCCATCATCGACAACCCAACATCGAGTGCTAGTATCATCTAAAAGACCTGCGGACATAATCATCTTGCCCTGCTCTAGGGACGCTTCAAAATCGATAGTCTCTTGTAATTGTGAATTTTCTACATAAATGGGTATCAAACGATAGGGAATATGCCACGCATCGAGGCACTGGCGAAGGATATAACTTTTACCCACACCAGTACCACCAGAAATAACGAGAGTATGAATCTGATTATTTACAAGGCCTATTTTGAGAGCCTCTTGTACAGATGTTTCCATAGCTAGCCCTCAAGTACAGCCGTTACCACTGTATCAATGCGGTCTTCATCGTGACCTTGCTCCTCAAATGGCAAACGACGTAAACGGTGTTTCAATGCTAATCGTGCTGCTATCTTGAGGTCGCACTCTGTGATTTGATGGCGACCGTGAAAGGCTGCGTGTGCACGAGCAGTGTGCATCATCATAATATCTGGACGATGACCATCAACGCCAACACCAATACTAATGCTTGCAATTTTCAACAATACCTCATCGGTGGGAATGATGCTTGGCAATAATTCACGAGCTTGTAATAAGCGTTCGTGTAATGCTTGTTCCGATTCCTCATAAGACGCTACAAAGCCGTCAGGATTGTCACCAAAGGCGAGGCGGCGCTTGATAACCTCCATCCGTTGTGCTGGATCATGCTCACCATAGACCATGACGGATAAACCAAAACGATCTAGCAGCTGAGGTCTAAGGTCACCCTCTTCGGGATTCATTGTTCCTACGAGGATAAAGCGAGATGGATGAGAGTGGCTCACCCCTTCACGCTCTACCGTATTGATACCCATAGCTGCTACGTCTAGTAAAATATCTACAATATGGTCATCTAATAGATTAACCTCATCTACATAGAGAATGTTTTGATGTGCTGCGTGCAAAATACCTGGCTCAAAAGCTTTCACACCGTCCTGTAGTGCTTTTTCTAAATTGATAGACCCTACAACACGGTCCTCTGTAGCATTAATAGGAAGTTCCACAACAGTCATGGCCGTAGCCCCTGTCTCCATAGGGGGTAATAGGTTCGCCAAAGCACGGACAGCCGTAGATTTGGCAGTGCCCTTTTCCCCCTCGATTAACACACCACCGACAGATGGATTTATGGCATTAAGTAACAGGGCCAACTTCATTTCATCTTGACCAACAATAGCAGTAAATGGATATAACATAAGTCTGACCTCATTCGGAATCGCAATACAAGGATGTAGCCAAAAATAAAATTAGTAATATATAAAAATAACTAACTATCTAACCCAAGATACTTATTGCAGGTCTGGATCGATAGACATGTCAGTACTAGCATTAGTCTGTTTATACACTTCAATATCCGTAGTCCCTTTCGGGAATACAAATATTCGTTGTTGTTTAAAGTACGGATCATCGTAGACCGCTGCTGATAAACGGAATGCTTTCCGTAAATTTTCAGCAGTCAATACATCCCGCGGCGTACCTACATCGACAATGTGACCATCGCTTACCAAGACGAGCTTGGTGCAATATTTTGCAGCCAATTCTAAGTCATGAACGACGATTAAAATTGTCTTGCCTTCGTCACATAATCTACGTCCTTCGTGAAAGATATCATCAGCGTACACCAAATCAAGAGCAGCCGTCGGTTCGTCTAGTAATAGCACCTCTGTTTGTTGTGCCAGTGCCTTGGCTAAAAATACCCGTTGTCGCTCACCACCGCTAAGGTTTTGTACGGAGCGATGTCTCAGGTGATATACGCCCACCTCTTTCATCGCCTTTTCTACGATAGCTTTATCTCCGGGGCCCTCTTGTTGCCACCATTTCAAATAAGGATAACGCGCTGTCATCACGATATCAATGGCTTCATAATCAAAGGAAACATTTACAGATTGCTGCATGTATGCCACATGATGAGCGATATCCTTATCGCTCATGGAGGCAATGCTTTTACCATCCCATAAAACCTGACCACCAGATGCAGGATAGAGGCCACGTAAAGTTTTTAGTAACGTCGTTTTACCAGAACCATTAGGTCCAATAATACCTACGAATTCACCACTATCAATAGAAAAGGACGCATCTTTGAGAATAGCTGTTTCCCCTAATGTGACAGATAAGGATTGAACATCTAGTTTCATTAGGCCCCTCCTTTGCTGCGCAAACGATGTAGTAAATATAAGAAATATGGTGCCCCTAAGAGAGCTGTCATGATACCAACACGAATTTCTATAGGTTGTGCTATAACTCGGCCCAATGTATCACAGAATACGAGGAATAATGCCCCTCCAACAGCTGCCATAGGCAGTAATATGCGATGATCCGGTCCTACCAAGAGGCGGACAATGTGAGGAACCACAAGGCCTACAAAGCCAATAGAACCACTGACACATACAGCAGTAGCTGTAACAACGGATGCAAGGAATAAGAATAGCATACGGTACACCATAACAGGTAAGCCCAATGCCCGTGCCTCTGTGTCACCAAGAACAAGTACATTAAGATGACGACCGAGCATCATCAAAATAACGCTGCCTGTCACGATAGGCCCTACAGCTAGTGCCACATGATCCCAACGACGGAAATCAAGGCCACCGACCATCCAGAATAAGAATTCACGCAACCGGTATTCGTTAATCATCGTCAAAATACCCGATGTAAAAGCACCAAGTAACATGCTCACAGCTACACCAGCGAGCAATAAGGTCGTCGTATCGAGCTTATTATTGCGCAAGGTTAAAATAATAGTAATACCAACGGATACAAAGGCGCCAACAAAGGCAAAGGCAGGCATATAAAACATACCAAGAGATGTTACGCCAAGAGCAATGGCGATCACTGCGCCAAGGGATGCCCCTGCGGATACACCCATAATGCCAGGATCCGCTAATGGGTTGGAGAAAACGCCTTGCATAACGGCACCAGCCAAGGCTAATGCACCACCTACAAGGAGACCAATGATGAGACGTGGCATACGGATAAACCACAATACCGCCTCCTGTTCAGCTGTAATCGGAGCTGTAAAATGAACCGGTATCCCCATGCCATTTAAAATACTTTGTATGCCACCACCGATAGGAATCATAATCGTTCCTACATGTAGCGCCAATAGGCTTACAATACATAGCAATCCCCCAATTATGGCAATTGCCATGATTTTTTGTTTCTGTTTAGTCATGAGGATTCCTTTCTAACTGAGGATACACAGTATGCATAATAGCAAGCATAGCTTCACCAATATGCTGATTCATAGTATATAAGTACGCAGCCGGTAAAGGCTTAACGCGATGTTCTTTTATAGCTGGCAGATTTTGAAAGGCTGGATTATCAAGATACCGACTAGCTAAATTCTTATCCATGCCTTTATAGGATGGAATAAAAATATAATCTGGGTCCATAGCCAATACACGCTCATCTCCAAAAGGAGTCCGTGGCGGTAAACCGAGAAGATCAGGTGCATTGTAGATGCTCATATACTTGCACATATCATCAAACAGACTGCCTGTTCCGGTGTACCCATCCATGGATGATACGAAGAGTACGCTTTTGCGTTGATTCAACGGAATAGATGTACCAAGCCGTTTCATCTTTTCTAGTTCACGACGGATTTTCTGCTCGTAAAATTGCCCCTTTTCATCTTCCCCTACAATATGAGCTATGTCCGTCACATTCTTAATGACAGATTCTACCGTAGTACCGGTTGGCACTACAACAGTAGGTATACCCATGTGGCGTAAACCTGCAATGACGTCTGCGCTCGTATAATCAGGTGCTATGACAAGATCTGGCTCCAAGGCAATGATTTTTTCTAATGGATAAGAACTCATAGCAGGTTTAACCAGCTTAGCACGCTTCGCCTCTAAAGAATACTCTTCATAGGTAGATAATGTATTAATACCTACCAAGCGGTCTGATTCTACAAGGCCTAATAAGATCGTATCCGATGCCGAGGACAATGCCAAAATACGTTTCGGATGATCAGGCACCGCTACGCGAACCCCATCATAACTTTCAACATAACGGGTGTATGGCAAGGCCTGCGTTTCATCTTGTGGACCACATCCGGTTATACCTACAAAAAGGAGTACCATCAAACATATAAGATACACAATGCTCTTGTTCATGATGATACTCCTTGTATAGTTCTAATACAGAATTATAGTAATCTAGAATTTTTGAGTGTAGCTAAGTTGATAGTTGAATGGCTCATCCCAATATTCCCAATCACCGTTGGAAATAACATTGTGACGATTCAACAAGTTACGCGCATCGAGTCGTACAGACGCATTTTCGTTGAACTGATACCCGACATACGCATTCCACGCTACCAGATTTGGATTGATGCCGCCATCGCGGTTCTTCATCCGTTTTGTTACAAAGTTGATGCTAGATCCAGCTGTCCACGTGGAACTATTGTAATGAATACCCCCTGTAAATTGTAATTTTGGATTCGCTTGTTTCCAGTAGTTTGTATCGATTTCCATTTGTTTTGGATTCGAATACGATGCACCAACAGACATTTTTAATCGGTCTGTCAACTTACGACCATATTCGGCTTCGATGCCCACATTTCTATAGCGACCGCCGTTAACACGGATTGTATTACGGCCATTGCTATCTGGTTTCCAGGAGAAGAAATTCTTGAAATCCATGTAGAATGCAGCTACCTTCCAACTATCTTTATTGGTAATATGCTTGTAGCCCAATTCATAGTTCCAACCTTCTTCAGGTTTTAGATTGCGCCCGCTAACCGATTGATATTGTCGATTTACCGTTTTAAATGTATCGCTTAGATTAGGCATGGTGAAAGCTTTGCCTACATTCATATACACCGAAGATTCTTTATTAATCCGGTAATTCAATTGGAACTGTGGTGTCAACACATGTTGATTCTTTACAGGATCCTTAATATCCGTATAACGCAACCCTACAACGGTAGTCCATGTAGGATTAATTTGATAAGAGTAGCTACCATAAAGAGCTAAACTGTGGCGATGAGGACTCGCATAGACTGGGCCTGATGTAGTTCGATATGTTTCACGCTTACCAAGTACACCGCCGATTAAATAATCCTTGCCACCTCTAAAATCCCATTCGTGTTGTACATCAAAACCATATTGACGAGCAATATAGTTACTATCATTAGATGTATAGGATGGAAGACTATGTTTACGATTTTTTCCCTTCAAATCTCGATCATTATAGAAGAGTGTGCCCGTCGTATTTCCATCCTTATAAATCAAGGACGCATTGTTCTTAGAATCATCATATGCATATGTTGTAGAATGGCGATTGCGATTCGTCGCATTGCTTTCAGTACTCAACTGAGCATAGGCCGACTTACCTTCAAAGCGGCTAAAGTTCAATGTTACCTTGTCGCTCAATTTGCCGCTCATAAATATACCTAAGGAATTCCCCTTATCCCGTGCTGTATAGTATTCATACCCACGAGGGTGACTCACCGAATCTGTACGAACTGGTGTAGACGGATCTTGTTTACCAAAGAATCCCCGTTCTATACCAATCAAGAAACGCGGCGTGCCGTAGTTGATTTTATAGGTTTGACTACCCATATTGCCTACTCCAATAGTAGCAGAGCCACCTTCTTTAGTAGGTGTTTTAGTAATGACATTAACAACGCCGCTCATCGCATCAGAACCATATAAAGCAGAAGCAGCGCCTTTCAACACTTCGATACGGGCGATAGAACCTGTTGGAATAGAGCTAAGACCACCCTTACCATTAAGGTTCATCGGTACGCCATTGACGAGAATGAGTGAACCTCGTTCTAGTCCACGAATATTGACCCGACTATCCATGGCACCATATTCAAGGCCAGATGCACCATAGGAGAAAGATGTAATACCAGGCACCATGTTCACCGCATCAAAGGCATTTTTAGCACCGCTATTCATGATATCTTTGTCCGTAATAACATCCATCGCTGCCGGCGTGTCTAGGTTTAACAATACCATCCGATTAGCTGTTACATTAATGACATGGCTTTCAGGTGCGCCATTTACTTCAGTAGATGTTGCCGTAGTAGGAGTATCTGCCGTAGCCGTTACATCCGCTGCATATGCATGCACAGATAATCCCATCAAAGCCAAGCCTATAAGTATAGAAGTCCGTCGTTTCTTAAGAGTGTTCATAACAAATCCCTCGTAATACACACTAATTATTCATAAAAACTACATAATTGTATTATTACACATTTAAAAGGACTGCACAAAACCCATACCCCCTAACAGTACTGGATTTTATATAAATCTCTACAAATAAATATTAGAATTTTTGTGTATAACTCAATTCATAGGTGAATGGATCGCCCCAGTATTCATAATCACCATTTGTAATAACATTATGACGGTCTAACAAGTTGCGAGCGTCGAGACGAAGGGTAGCGTCCTTGTTGAAATGGTAACCTACGTACGCATTCCAAAGGGCGATGTTAGGGTTTAAGCCACCATCGCGGTTGCGCAAGCGTTTTGTAACAAAGCTAAAGGATGTACCGGCTTCCCACGTTGGGCTTTCATAGCGAATGCCTGTAGCGAATTGCAATTTAGGAGCCGCTTGTTTCCAATAACTTTCATTCATTTCCTTTTGTCTAGGATTCGAATAGGAACCGCTTACATTCCATTTGAGGCGGTCAGATAAGCGTCTACCGTATTCAGCTTCGATGCCCACGTTGCGGAATTTACCGCCATTTACGCGCACCAAAGGTCGACCATTCGCATCCGGTTGCCATTGGAAGAAGTTTTTGAAGTCCATATAGAACACGTCAACCTTCCAGTCATCCTTCTTGTTGATGCGCTTGTACCCGATTTCGTAGTTCCAGCCCTCTTCTGGTTTAAGGTTTTTGCTGCTTACCGCTGTATACTGGCGGCTAACGCTGCGGAATGTATCGCTCAAGCTAGGCATTGTGAAAGCTTTCCCTACGTTCACATACATGGAGGATTGTTTATTGATGGAGTGCAATAATTGGAATTGAGGCGTCAATACATGTTGATCCTTGACTGGGTCATCGATTACGGTGTAACGCAAGCCCAAAATGGATGTCCATTTAGGGTTAATTTCATAAGAATAGCTACCATATACGGCATAGCTATTGCGTTTAGGATGAATATACACAGGCACCGCCGTTGCATGGTATGTTTCTTGCTTACCTGTAACACCAGCGATTAGATAGTCCTTACCATCTCTAAAATCCCATTCATGTTGAACATCGAACCCATATTGACGTGCTTGATAGCTCGTTTCGGTCGCCTTAGCTTGGGACGTATTGTGCACACGGCTCGTACCGCGCATGGTGCGGTCATTGTAGAACAATGTACCTGTAGTCCCTTTGTCCTTATAAATCAAGGATGCATTATTGCGATCATCCTTGTAATGATACGTTGTAGAATGTCTTGCTTGGTTAACCGGATTCGTTTCTGTACTGATTAAGCCAAAGGAAGATCTGCTTTCAGCGCGGTTAAAATTCAAAGTTACCTTATCTGAAAGCTTGCCGCTCATAAATAGCCCCAACGAATTGCCCTTATTGCGAGTACTATAGTAATCGTAGTGTTTAGTACCTGCATAATCGTAGCGAATCGGTGTAGATGGGTCCTGTGTGCCCCAATATTTTCTATCAATACCAACGATGAATTTATCTGTACCATAAGACACATCAAAACGTTTAGACCCACGATTACCTACAGCAACTGTAGCAGAGCCACCCTCTGTAGATGGAGTCTTGGTAATAACGTTAATAACACCACCTAATGCCTCTGCACCATACAATGTAGAAGCAGCTCCTTTCACTACTTCGATACGTTTTATGGCACTCGTAGGAATAGAGCCGAGTCCACCTTTGCCATTGAGGTTCATAGGCACGCCATTTACAAGAACAAGGGCACCACGGTCAAGGCCTCGAATATTCGTACGGCTATCCATGCCACCAAAATCGGCACCGCCGGCACCATAAGAATTTATTGTTACCCCTGGTACGGTCGCCACCGCATCAAAAGCAGTGGTAGCACCACTATTTTTCAAATCCTCTGGCGTGATTACATTCATCGCTACAGGTGTATCTAAATCTAGAAGAGCTGTGCGATTAGCGGTAACATTAATCGTAATATCTTCTTCATTGTTATTGGTTGTTACATTCGCTGCATAACCATTGACGGCTATACTAAGCAAAGCCATCAAAGTGGCCGCATACACACGTTTATTAACTTTTTTCATCATACTATACCTCTATCTAAACACTAACTATATAACTGTAAACTATTTTAATTGTTGCATACATATAAGGGGTACGCAATAACCCATACCCCCTATACGTATGTTATTCCATGTTATAGATAATGTTTAGTCGTCCATCCGGTAAGGTCTGTACCATGGCGGATACCCCATAAATATGGCGTATAGTTTCTGCCGTCAATACCTCTTGAGGTGTA
Source organism: Veillonella sp. T34266-5 (assembly GCF_002959815.1). Classification (NCBI taxonomy): domain Bacteria; kingdom Bacillati; phylum Bacillota; class Negativicutes; order Veillonellales; family Veillonellaceae; genus Veillonella; species Veillonella sp. T34266-5. Next base: position 15,769 of record NZ_PPCZ01000011.1, on the reverse strand, counting down.
CCACTACATACAATATGCCCATCTTTTAATGCAATAATGCGGTCACAATAAATAGCTGCTAAATTTAAATCATGAATGGCAGACACAACTGTCGCATCTAATCGTTTGACAATAGTCATCAATTCAAGCTGATACTTAATATCTAAGTGGTTCGTAGGTTCATCTAACACTAAACATTCTGTACGTTGAGCAAGCGCACGAGCCAAGATAACACGTTGCTGCTCACCACCCGACAATGTATTAAAATTTCGGCTTTCAAAATCGCTAAGCCCAACTTGTTCCAACGCCTGCCTTGCAATTTCATAGTCATCAATTTTATCCCTATCAAGCAAGCCTTTATAAGGGGAACGTCCCATAAGGACCATTTCAAGAACGGAAAAATCAAAATTGACGGTACTATGTTGTGCCACAACGGCCATCTTTAAAGCTGTTTCCCGATGGCTTAATGAATTTAGTTCTGAACCATCAAAAAAAATCTTGCCCCCACTAGGTTGTAACACGCGGTACAAACACTTTAAAAATGTACTTTTACCACTGCCATTCGGTCCGATGATACCAACGAATTCCTTATCGTGTATAGCTAGTGAAATATCATGCAAAATTGTTTTCGAACCAAATGAGACTTGGATAGTATTTGTTTGAATATTCATTATTCCCCTCCAAATCCATAATTCTTACGCACTAACATATACACAAAGGTTGGCGCACCAATGAGAGAAATGAGAATGCCGATTGGTAGCTCTGCATGAGGAATGATGCAGCGACAAAGACCATCAGCAATAACGAGGAAAATACTACCACAAAGTGCACTAAATGGAATTAACGTCCAGTGATTAGTACCGATTGTCATGCGCACAAGATGAGGAATCAAAAGACCTACAAAGCCTATCATGCCCGCTGCATACACCACAAAACCGATGATAAGAGAACTAATAATCAAATACACTTGGCGATACGTATGTAAGTCCCGTCCTAAGGTAATAGCTACTTCATCACCAAGAAGCATCATGTTGAGAATTCTACTCTGAGACCAAAAAAATAGAACACTTAAAACTACGACTATAGCGATGATTGGTAACATATCCCATTTAGCACCTGCAAAGCTACCCATCAACCAATAAGTAATCGTTTGGATGCCTTCCTTATCGTTTGCAAGATATACCACAAAACTAGAGAAGGAACTACATACAGCACTTAATGCAAGCCCGCCTAGAATCAACTTAACGGAGTTTGGCCGTCCTCCTAAATTAGAGATAAACAATACGCCAAAGGAAATCGCCATGGCCCCAATAAATGCCATGACACCGACAAAGTTTTCCCCAAACATAACACCAACACCGAATAAAATAGCTACCGTTGCACCGAGGGATGCACCAGAGGAAATCCCCAAGATATAAGGATCTGCTAATGGGTTTTTTACGATGGCTTGCATGATAACACCCGATACAGCAAGGCCCGCACCGATAATGGCGGCCATCAATAAACGCGGCATTCTAAGTAACCATATAATAGTCTGTTCTGGACTATTCATAGGATCATCAATAGCTAATGGACTAGACCATTGATCTATAACAATATTAAAAATTTGAGAAAATGAAAAATGTACTGTACCAACAGAAAGTCCCCATAGAATGGCTAATGCTAGCACTCCTATGAGGACAAATCCGCCAGCAGTATATCCTATACGTTTTAACATACTGCTCCTTTATTAATGAATTAAATCAGGTACCCCTTCTGGATATAGGTTTGGATACAATCCATGGGATACGATATCGATACCATCAGATAAACGAATACCCGGACTATATACGGCAAGTAGAGGCAGGAAATGAACTCGTTTATTGCGCAATGCATTAACGCCTTGTAATGCTGGTTGCTCTAATACATAGTTCATCAACGTATCTGCTTGACTATATTCACCATCGGATACAATTAAGAATATAACATCTGGATTCTGCTCTACCACATCCTCCATGCTAATAGATGGTGTATCCGTATCGATAACATCCGCATGCAAAGTATCACCAATATTACCAGCTAATGTTTTATGGCCATATAAACGGAAATGTTTGCCTTCCAATTCAACAAACAAAGCCTTTGGCGGTTTTTCATGCGCCGTTTGTGCTACCGTATAGTTTACCGATTGTTGCATATCACTAATGAGTCGTTCTGCCTCTACATCTCGGTGAAAGATACGCCCTAAATCGCGTATATACTGGTACTCCATATCCATAGTTAGTGCAGATTGTGCCCCTAATGAGGATTCTGCAATATACACATTAGCTTGGCGAGGCTGCCAAAATGAAGGTGGTCTCAATCCTTTATTAGTAAAGGTTGAGCGCCAACCTACAAGCAAGTCAGGTTTCATCATCAATACAGATTCCAAGTTAAAATATTGCATATCCTTGTACGGAATTTTATCATACGCTTCACGATATTCTGGACGCACATACTTGCGATTTGGAATCCCCATGCCGGCTACAATCCGATCACCTTCGCCAAGAGCAATGATGGTTTCAATCGAATTCTGCCACATAGCCACAACACGATCTGGTACCTCCGTATACGTGCTTTCAAAAGGTTGACCATGCTGAACATAGGACTCAATCGTCACGGGTGGCTGCAACTCGATATGAGGAGGCGTAGACTGCCCCCGCTCAACAGTTACCTGCTGAGGGCCACAGCCTACGCACAATAATAGACATAGTATTAATACGCTAAATCTAATCATTAGAATTTATATTTCGCCCCAATCATAAAGGAACGCGCTGGCATAGCCGCACTACCACGACCATTATATGCACTATAACTAGTTTCATAAGCGCGGTTAAGAACATTATTTACTACGATGTACGCTGTTAAATCCTTTGTTACATCATAGTTTAGATTCCAGTCAACAATGAGGAATTGTCTATGCGTGAACGCATAATCACTATTGCCTGTGTACCAGTTAAACAACAAACCGGAGTAAAGTCGTTTATTATCATAGGAAATATTTAAGGAATAATGATTTTGTGGACGCAAGCTATTAATAGCCACGTTAATATCATCACTATTACGATAGCCCCAGTTTGGATCGAGAACCCAACCACCTTTGGATAACCATTTGTCCTTCATATGAGAATAAGACGCACTCATTGTAATATATTTATTTAACTTGTGGTCCACAGTGATATTAAAGGATTTCTTATCTTCCTTCGCATTAACAGCAGTGCTCTTATAATCTGAACTAGCAGTATCCCAAATAGGAAGTGTAGCAATCGCATTTTTCATACGCGTATAGTCATAATGAAGTGCTACTGTTGTATTGTTATGGGCACCAAAGGAATGTTGTACGCCGAATGTAAAAGCATCACCTTTTTCATCTTGTAATGGAGTATTAAATATACCATCAACAGATGTATAATCCCCTTGCTTTAATGGTCTCATGATGCGAGTCCAGCCAGCATACATACTTGTATTTTTATTGAATTTAACTTGTCCATGCAAGCTAGGTGTCAACGCACTAGTACTACCCTTGCCTTGAGAAGCACCACTACCCGCTCCTTCAAAGCTACTATAGTGAGTATATCGTAATGCTGGTGTTAACTCTACATTGTTGCCAATATAAATCTTATCTTGTACATAAGCATACAATGTGTTTCGACGAACATCAGAAGAGTTGAGAACTCCATTACGTAAAGATTTACTATTTGTTTGAGCGCGACTATAGTCAATATTAGCAATGATGTCATGCTTATCTAATTGACGAGACCATTGAACTTCTACGCCATTCTTGGTTTCTTTATACCAACTTGTTGGGCTGCCAGCCATGCCACCTGTATCAGCAATCCATTGACGAAGTGCATCCTTATTATCAGGGAACGGAGCTAAGTTAGCATCAACCCAAGCATTAAATTGCTCAACCGTCGTGCCATTAGGGAATGCTGCTTCATAGGCAGCTCGAGCTGCAGCTGTGTTTCCATTACGGTACCAAGAATATTTATCGCGGCCTTCATAACGATGGTCTAAACGATATAATCTTACAAAGCTTTCCAATTGACCTTGACGATCAAAGGTATATTTTAAATCTGTATCTAAGTTTTTAAACTTACTATAGGAACCATAATTACCATCTAAAGCAAATAAATTATGGTAACCAGGATTTTTGGCATCCCCATATAAATTAGGCGCGCCAGGTATTACCTTGTGATTAGCATCAAATTGACCAATAGTAGCATTAGAAATAATACGACGCCAATCATCTTGGTTCCAATATTTACGGCTTGGTGTAGAAATAGGATACCCATCATGACCTTTTTTATAATTTACAGAGAACTGTAAGTTTTGTTTTTTGTTAAAGTCATGATCCACACGAGCATTGAAGCCTTCTTCACGCCATTTAGAACCAGTGAGGGTAGCTAATTCACCAGTATCGCCATCTTTATATTTTGTATCTTGAGACATAGTGCGTGTAGCTGTCACAAAATAACCAGTAGATCCATTATTACCAGCAGTCCCTTGAACCGTTAAGTTATAGCTATGTTTATTCCAACTGCCAGTCGCTAAATCAACAGACCCTTTAAAGTCCCCTTTACCACGGCGTGTAATGATATTGATAACACCGCCTGTCGCATCAGATCCGTATTGAGAAGCACCAGGACCTTTGATAACTTCGATTTTATCAATAGCATCCATATTCGTTACTTCATCAATATTAACACCTGTAGACTTAGAACCTTTTTTAGAACCTGTTCCCAAACGGCCAGATGTAATATTATCGACGCGACGACCATCGACGAGTACTACAACGCGGGAATCACCGTTGATGGATACCCCATTATTGTACATTTGGTATCCATACTCGCCACCACGGTACCCAGGGTTTTGGAATGTAACGCCTGGTACGCGTTTAATCGCTTCTGTTACATCACGGTAATGGCGCTTTTCGATTTCTTCACGAGTAATAACCTTTACATCACCACCAGTACGATAATAGGATTGTTCAGTAATGGTATTACCATATTCATCCTTTGCCGCATCAGCTTTAACACTAATGTTATGAACCTCATAACCCTTAAAGTTTTCATCATACGCATACGCTTGATACGTTCCAAGTACTAACGTTGCTGCGATAGCAGCAGATAAAAGACGACGACGTTTCATATTCCCTCCACACACAATAAAATATAATAATGTTAATCTCTATATAAGCCACTTATGTACTCTCAAGAATTATGCCTACACATATACATAATTCATACACTATTGGCCTCGAAGATTAGTTATAACCATAATCTACATTAATCGTAATCACAACTGGGCCACCTGTTGTATTTTCAATACCACCAGAACTCGCCACAAGGCTAGCAGCAGCATTATCAAGAATGCTAGAACCACTACTGCTAATCATATCAGCACCAGCAAAATTACCTTCACTATCAAAGGTAACATTAAAGGAAACCGTACCACTAAGTCCTCGGCGTACCGCTTGCTGAGGCATTACTTTGTTAGCATTAACACGGCTAATATAACCGGAGCTATCATAGGAGCCGCCAGGGCTGTTATTCACTCCTGGACCTGGTGGACCATCATTAGACCCAAGACCATCTGTAGAATCCCCATTATGACCAGTTGGTCCATTATTAAGGCCTGGTACATTACTACTACCAGGATGTCCCAAAGGATCATTGTTATTGCCATTTAGGTTTACCGATGCAGTTTCATTTCCACCTAAGTAAGGATTTAGATTTTTTAACCCCTCTGTAGGTTTCCCTGATAAATCAGGTAACACACTGCCGGCCTTGCCACCGCCTGCAACAGGCTTGTCGTCAGGCTGAGTCTTTAGTTCCTCGGGCTTCTTCGCTTCAGGAGGTTCCTGTTGCCCCATATCCAGATTGATAACCAAGTCTTTTTTCGGTGTCTCCGGCGGCTTCAAATGGCCGAACCAATCGCCTACAACACCCCAGTATGCTAGATTGACCACCAATGCAGCGATGAAAGGAATGCCATATCGTTTACTCACCATATGATCACTTCCGTTCTGTCGCTACGCTGACAAATCTAGCACCACTCATCTTAAGATTATCCAAAATACTGATAACATCCTTGTACGCAATATCCTCAGATGCGCGTACGATAAAGGCTTGTTGTGGTTCCTTTGCAACGATGCCTTGAATTTCGTTACCCAAATCATCAGGTTTAATTTCACGTTCGTTCAAATACATCTTATGAGTGGCTGTTAACGAAATCGTAATCGGCTCAATCGTTTTTGCCGTCGATGCAGACGCCTTCGGTAAGTTAAGAGGAATTTGTTCCTCAGTATGCATATATAGCGTACTCATCATGAAAAATACGAGCAAGAAAAACACGATATCGATCATAGGTATAATCATGATGGTAGGTTCTTTTTGTATCCCTACTGAACTACGTTTCATCGTTGACTCCTAATATATAAATCCAAGATAGACCCTAAGCGTTGTTCCAATTTTGCAATATCATAATTTACTTTACTTGTGCACCAGCTATGGATTGCTAATGCTACGATGGCTACTGAAAGCCCTGTGGCAGTGGCAATCAACGCTTCGGATACACCACCAGTAATAACAGTAGGAGCACCGATATCGCCACCAACGGCAGCGAAGGATCGAATCATACCAACTACAGTACCCAATAGACCAAGCAATGGCGCCATAGTAACCATCATGCTGAGCCAGTTAAGGCCACGTTTTAAACGTTCGTCCATATAACCTACTACGTCGTGAAGGCGGTTTTCCAAGCCTTCAAAGTTATATACGGAATCTACAATCGGTGTTACAAATTGACTAAGCGCATCATCATTATTCTTAATCGCTTGTTCTAATGTAGCCCAATCATTTGCATTACGACCTGCTTCAATGCTATCTGCTAATTGTTGAATTTCAGTGTCAATGCGGCGATACATACGAATCCGTTCAAATAAAATCGTACATGCGGCCAACATAAATAAAACTAGCGGGTACATGACTACACCACCCGCATTAAAAAGATGAATTGCATACTCCATAATAACCTCCTCAAACTTATAATTATAAATTTGTACTCTACTGCGTATAAAACACAAATGCAATCTGTATTAATCGTTATATTACGATTAACACTAAGTTATTTTATTATTTCATAAACAAATGCGTAGCACAATAAACCTATACCCTGTATAGGTATGCTATTTTACTCTATGTATTTTTATAATTACTAATTTCTCTATTGAATACATACATTTGTCTATTATATAAAAACACTAATAATTCTCATGCTAAAAATTATTTATCGCGCTCAATACATATAAAAAAAGCAGTCTATAGAAATGTTTTCTATAGACTGCCTATACAGATATTATCTAAATTCTTAGCATACTAAGAGGCTGAACATAACACCTCTATCAAGTACATATTTATTAATTCTATACAATTTTATGAATATTATTCATACCTGCATAACCATTCGTTTAAACTATCCTATGACACCGTTATATCATCATAATAAAACTTATGTATGTGCATCCTCTCGCTACGAAATAATGATACATAAACAATATCTTGCCTATCAATACACTATCGTGCATACACCACTTGAGCTATTGTATAAATACCTCGTCCAATATGGTAACTCTTAGCCAACAGGGCATCTGTAGACACGATGGCCACCTTCTTATTTTTGATGGCTTTCAGGTTAGCCAATGCAGGGTCGTTATAGTAATTGGCATAAATAGCTTCTCGATTATAATCCGGTGAATGGATGTCCATCGGTACGATAATAACATCTGGGTTAGCCTTGATAAGGTCTGCCTTTGTACCAAAGTAAGATTGTTTTACACCACTCTTAACGGTCGCATTGTCTACGCCTACATAGGTGAGCATATCAGCAATCAAGGTTTTGGGGTTACCATATAATCCATTTTCATTATACACGGCAACGGTTTGCTTTGGATCATCGCGGTGCGCAAAGCGAAGCGATTCTGTATCGCGGATGTAGTTCATCATCGTCGCTATGAGGCTGTCCGCCTTGCTTTCACGGCCTAGTAATTTACCTACATTACGCGTTTGGTCTTCTACGTCTTTCACAGTCGCAGGTGCTCGAAGCAATGCTACCTTAATACCCTTTTCTCGCAACGGACTAACGAGATCTACAGATTCAGAGCCATCTTCAATGATAACAATATCCGGTTTTAACGCCACAATAGCATTCACATCAGGCGCCACCCGTTGCTTAACTGTATTAGTCACTTGATATGGCGCTGCGGTAGTAGCCACTACGGAATCACCGGCCAGTTCGCTCACCAAATCCGCCACATTAGGCCCTACGGCGACGATACGCTCTGCCTTATGATCTAATGTAACCGTTGTACTGGTTCCATCCACCATCATATAGTGCCCATGAGAGCTTAATATGCCGAATAGGCCCCCACTTGTAAAGTTTTGCCAAGAACGGTACATACCAAGAGCTGCTACCACCAGGCCCACAATACAAATAGCCAAAACAATCATCAAACGACGTAATTGCATAAGCTCTCCTCCTATGCTTTCAAAAAAATCTCATCATGCAATACACTGTAAACTAGCAGCAACAATATAAGACATATATCGCTAATTAGCTGGCACGCTTTGGTATTTTACATAATTCTTATACGACCAATCGCCATACAACCATTTCGACATCTGTTCCATTTCATAATACATCCACGACGAATAGCTCATGATGTGCATGTCATTAATAGGATACACATAGCCCTTTTTCACGGCTGTTATATTCTGTAGCTCCGGATCATGCATAATGGCATCTATATCCTGCTTATATTCAGGTTGTTTGACCGAATATATGGTAGGCACAAAAATAACATCAGGATTGATGCGAATCAAATCCGCTTTTGTGCCCATGTTTTCTTGCATGTTGAAAGTAGGATAGTTCGCCCGATAGTCCCAAACATCAGATAGAACATTAGGATCCTTACCGCTATCTTTGATTTTTAAGTTACCTGCTCCATCAACGCCATGAATCATTTCGATCATGTCGCGAAGCACGCCAGCCCGGTACACCCCATGCGTTGGATTATACAAGGCAATCACCGGTTTTACATCATTTTTATGAGGCTCCACCTGTTTTCGTACCTTCATAAGAGAATTGTTAATCGAATATTCTGCGTTTTTGGTATCAAACAACTTAGCCACTTGATTCGTATTAAGGGTTACATCCTTTAAGCTATCTTTCAGCGTATAAATAAACACAGGAATGCCGGCAGCACGCAACGATGCCACTAATCCCGGTGGCGTCGTCTCCGGTGCGATAACCACATCCGGTTCATAGGCTTTTATAGACTCCACCGTAGGCTGTACACGGCCCTTTATCTCTGTACCAGAGACATAGGGAGACCCATCGGTGGCCACAACATAGGGCTCACCAGCAGCACCAACCAAGTCCACCGTTCCGATTCCCAAGGTAACGACGCGGCGCACATAATCCGGCACGACCATCTCTGTATGTTGACTATCTTGAATCTTTCGGTGATTCGCAGCCGTTAACATCCGACCTATCACGCCATGCCTCGGTATAACATCACCTAACAATTCTGGCGCCATCCCAATAACTAAACCTATGGCAATACAAATGCCCATGACTATATACGGTAGCACAATCCATTTTATCTTCTTCATAAGCGGTCTCTCTCCATATATCACTTACGAGTCATACGATTTCTTTGGTAAAAGCACAAACTACTACAACATAAGGTATTTCGCTGTCATACTATATGCTTGTTTAACTATTTCTTACTAACTTTTTTTACTTGGTCTCGCTGCTTATTTAACTATTTCTTATTAGCTTTCTTCTTACTTGGTTTCGCCACTTGTTTCCCCTTCGCTGGACCTGCGGCTTTCACAAAAGAATTATTCAAATTCGTCGCTACCATAAGGGCCACATCAGCATTAGGAGTTGTGACAATAGAACGACCTGCCACGGTCACAGTAGGGCCATCATAAGATGCACCACCTGGCTGAATTTGACCATTATGGTACAAGCGCGCCAATTTACCAGCCATGAAATAAGCTCGTTCTTCGCCCGTATAACGGCCGCTATTGGCAGGGCTATAGATATTCACGCCATTCACAAATACCGCGCCATTATCGACCGTAACGTGATTGCCAGAATACGTATACATGCGATCAATATTGTCCTTTACACGGCTGCTCGTCTTAGGGTGATTATTAGGGCTAAATACTTGGTTCAAACCTTCACGGTACAAATCACCATATTTATTACGAAGTACCGCCATAGAAGCAGCAGCACCGCCCACATTGTAAGGAGACTCGCTCAAAATTTTAAAGCCTAATTCGTCAGCCGCCTTTTCTTGGCCCATCGTGAATACTTGGTTCTCCATGTAATTACCAGCAATATTGGACAAAATAGCCGCATTACCGCCACCGCCAGCAGCAAGGCTCACCGCTGTAGATAAACCTACTTGCTTCTTGAGACCATTGACAATGTCCTTGTGCTCGCCATGAGAAATTTCATGAGCCATAACATAAGCGAGTTCATCATCATCTAATAGATCCAAAGCGCCCTTGTTAACAGACATCACGCGACCAACCGTAGCGAACGCATTGAAATCATCACTAGGATTTGCGTACACCACATACGAACGCTTGACGCTAGGCGAAGCCTCTAAGGTCTTCATGATACGTTGCACCCGTGCTTGGGCTGCACTATCCTCTAAATAGCCAGTTTGTTTCTTTGCACGAGCTAAGCTTTGTTCTTGGCCTTCCTTAGAATTATCCATTTTATTGAAAGCCGTGGATACATATGCATACGCCACTGCACCACCAATTAACGTTTGTGCAGCCCCCGCAGAAGCAGCCTCTACCGTTGCGGGTACTACGGCAACTGTTGTTAATGAAAGCCCCATCACGGCGGCTAGTATCAAAGATTTAATTTTCTTATTCATATTTGATCCTCTCATTGTCTCTCAAAATAAACGCGTTCTATGCTCTCGTTATCTCTCAAAATAAACGTGTGCTATTCTCTCATTATCTCACAACATAAATGCGCCATAGGAACACAAAGATTTCTAATAATTCGATTCATCGGCGAGTTCAATGGCCACCTTATCATCTTAAACAATAGATCCCTAATTATTGGATTCACCAACAAGCTCAATAGCTACCTTACCATCTTTAGATACAGCACCACCATGAGTGTACCCAACAACATCAAACCTAGCTGCCGCGCATTGGCGAGCTATGCTTTCATAATTATCATTCTTACCACGCGTACAGGTGGAAAGATGAATGGTAGTAACACCATTTTTCTTGAAAGAAGCCAATTTCTTTTCCAAATCGCCACCGCTATGGGTAAAACCAACTAGCTCAGTATCCTCATCTGTATAGCGCTCGAAAGAATCTACTTTATTCATATATGCCTTAAGACAACCACCGCAAGAACAACGTTGCATCGTGTCTTCGTTCACCAGAACTGCAATTTTCTTAGTCATAAAACCTCCTGTCAAAACATTGTACGCAATAATTATACCATAATCAATATAAAACAATGTGTCTCAAGATACATTACTTACAAGAAACACCCTGATGTACGCCATTATACATCAGGGTGTTATATTACATAATATCTTCCTCGCGGCCAAATTTACCGTTTTTGTATTCCCCATAAGCGAGGATAAGCTCTGTTTTATTTGTCATAACAAATGACCCTTGTTTTACCACAGGTTCATTGAGTGGTTCTCCAGCGAGAACGAAGATTTCAAGACCTTCATCACCAGACTCTACCTCAAAGCGCTCTCCATCATTGTTGAAAAGTACAAAGTCTCCAGATTCTATGCTTTCACCATTGGCACTACCTGTACCATTAATCACAAGGAATCCTGTATTCCAAGTCATATTCTCAGAAATAGAGATCCATGAATTAGGTTGAAGTTTTAATTTGTAAATATTCATCGGTGTATGGGATTTAGCAGGACCTGTTATATGTCTGAAAGCACCGGTGTAAACGATAGCATCGATTGTTTCATCAAGAGATTGATACCGCCCCATTGTGGTAGCAGGTATATATTGATATGCAGGTGTATCGTTTTTATAACGTTCAGGTAGATTTATCCATAATTGTAAAGCATGGAACAAACGTCCCCGCTTTGCATATTCTTTTTCATGAAATTCTTTGTGCAAAACACCACTAGCTGCAGTCATCCATTGCACATCACCAGAGTGAATAACACCACTATTACCAGCTGCATCTTTATGCCTAATGGAGCCGGAAAAAGAAAATGTTACCGTTTCAAAGCCTTTATGGGGATGTGGAGTGACACCTGTATCAAAAGGACTAGCCTCAAAATAATATGGCTCGTTATAGTCGAGTAACAAAAATGGAGACATACGATCAAGCATAGGTGACTCATCGCCATCAGGGAAGTACTGACGTGCTCTAAATCCATTGCCTACCCAATGAATATCAGGAGCTTTAATAATTCTTTCAATTGTTCTTACAGGATTCATTCTATCACCTCTTAATCGAACAGGATTCATAATAGTTGTATTATATATGAACAGTTGCTCATATATCTTAATACTATTATATCTAATTTTTTCGATAAATCAAGGGGTGGGCTATTAGACTAGTAAAGACAGCCTAGGAGGATAGAAATCCATACAACAAAAAAAGACACACCCTAAGGTGTGCCTTTTAGCTTAATCAGCGACTTCCTATCCTCCCAGGCCGTCTCCAGCCAAGTACTTTCGGCGTTTACGAGCTTAACTACTGTGTTCGAGATGGGAACAGGTGGACCCTCGTAGCTATCGCCACTGAATCTGTCAGAGTTTGTACTCTGAAAACCACATAGAAGTTATATATATTTGTTGCACATTTCCGCTTATTGTTATTAAGTAAAGCCCTCGATCTATTAGTACCAGTCAGCTCCAAACCTCACGGCTCTTCCACACCTGGCCTATCAACCATGTCGTCTACATGGGATCTTACTAGCTTATGCTATGAGAAACCTCATCTCAAGGCTGGTTTCACGCTTAGATGCTTTCAGCGTTTATCCGTCCCGAACGTAGCTACCCAACTGTACCCTTGGCAGGATAATTGGTACACCAGCGGTTCGTCCACTCCGGTCCTCTCGTACTAGGAGCAGCCCCCTTCAAGTTTCTTGCGCCCGCGATGGATAGGGACCGAACTGTCTCACGACGTTCTGAACCCAGCTCACGTACCACTTTAATCGGCGAACAGCCGAACCCTTGGGACCTACTTCAGCCCCAGGATGTGATGAGCCGACATCGAGGTGCCAAACCTCCCCGTCGATATGGACTCTTGGGAGAGATTAGCCTGTTATCCCCAGGGTAGCTTTTATCCGTTGAGCGATGGCCCTTCCACTCGGCACCACCGGATCACTAAGCCCGACTTTCGTCCCTGCTCGACCTGTCCGTCTCGCAGTCAAGCTCCCTTCTGCCTTTACACTCTTCGAGCGATTTCCGTCCGCTCTGAGGGAACCTTTGGGCGCCTCCGTTACTCTTTAGGAGGCGACCGCCCCAGTCAAACTGCCCGCCTAAGACTGTCCAGCCGGTTGTTAATCGGCCTGTTAGAAATCAATTAATCAAAGGGTGGTATCCCAACAACGACTCCTCTAAGACTGGCGCCCTAGATTCTAAGTCTCCCACCTATCCTGTACATTCATTAACTAAGTTCAATCTTAGGTTGCAGTAAAGCTCCATGGGGTCTTTCTGTCCAGTCGCGGGTAACCTGCATCTTCACAGGTACTTCAATTTCACCGGGTCCCTCGTTGAGACAGTGCGCAAGTCGTTACACCTTTCGTGCGGGTCGGAACTTACCCGACAAGGAATTTCGCTACCTTAGGACCGTTATAGTTACGGCCGCCGTTTACTGGGGCTTCAATTCAGAGCTTCGACCGAAGTCTAACCCCTCCTCTTAACCTTCCAGCACCGGGCAGGTGTCAGCACCTATACATCAGCTTTCGCTTTAGCAGGCACCTGTGTTTGTGGTAAACAGTCGCTTGCGCCTCTCTTGTGCCACTCATTCATGCTCCACGCGTTACTGCCCTTCACACTACATGAGTCCTCCTTTTCCCGAAGTTACGGAGGCATTTTGCCGAGTTCCTTAACGAGGGTTTTCCCGCGCACCTTAGGATTCTCTCCCCGCCTACCTGTGTCGGTTTTGGTACGGGCGATGTGTCTCTACCTAGAAGCTTTTCTCGACAGTGTAGGATCAATCACTTCGCTGTAAACAGCTCGTCATCACATCTCAGCTTTTAGAGCTACGGATTTGCCTATAGCTCAACCTACATGCTTAAACACGCACTTCCAATCGCGTGCTGACCTACCTTACTGTGTCACTCCTTCGATCAAACGATTCACACCGGTACAGGAATTTCAACCTGTTGTCCATCGCCTACGCTTTTCCGCCTCGGCTTAGGTCCCGACTTACCCTGAGACGACGATCGTTGCTCAGGAACCCTTAGGCTTTCGGTGGAATGGATTCTCACCATTCTTTTCGCTACTCATACCGACATTCTCACTTCTCACCAGTCCACAACTCCTTACGGTACTGCTTCAATCCGATGAGAACGCTCCCCTACCCATATACATTGCTGTATATGACACGACTTCGGTTTCATACTTTAGCCCCGGACATTTTCGGCGCAGAGTCTCTCGACCAGTGAGCTATTACGCACTCTTTAAATGGTGGCTGCTTCTAAGCCAACATCCTGGTTGTTTTGGAAATTCCACATCCTTCGCCACTTAGTATGACATTGGGGACCTTAGTCGGTGTTCTGGGCTGTTTCCCTCTTGACAATGGACCTTATCATTCACTGTCTGACTCCCGAGTATAAGTATAGCCATTCGTAGTTTGACTAGGTTCGGTAACCGGTATGGCCCCTAGCCCGATCAGTGCTCTACCGCCTATACTCTCAACCTCGAGGCTAGCCCTAAAGCTATTTCGGGGAGAACCAGCTATCTCCGTGTTCGATTGGCATTTCACCCCTATCCACAACTCATCCCAAAGCTTTTCAACGCTCACGAGTTCGGTCCTCCACACAATTTTACCTGTGCTTCAACCTGGCCATGGATAGATCACTACGGTTTCGGGTCTACTATCACTAACTGAACGCCCTGTTCAGACTCGCTTTCGCTGCGGCTCCATGTTTTCCACTTAACCTCGCTAGCAACAGTAACTCGTCGGTTCATTCTTCAATAGGCACGCCGTCGTCCTGATATATATACAGACTTCGACTGTTTGTAGACATACGGTTTCAGGTTCTCTTTCACTCCCCGCCAGGGGTTCTTTTCACCTTTCCCTCACGGTACTATGCGCTATCGGTCGATATCAGTATTTTGGCTTGGAGGGTGGTCCCCCCTGCTTCCCACAAGGTTTCACGTGTCTCGTGGTACTCTGGATACAGTCCCATGTATGCAAGGTTTCGATTACAGGGCTTTCACCTTCTACGGCTGAGCTTTCCAACTCGATTCTTCTACCTCATTTACACTTGATGACTGTCCTCAACCCCGGTGCGGTTGCCCGCTCCGGTTTGGCCTCTTTCCCGTTCGCTCGCCGCTACTAAGAAAATCTCGTTTGATTACTCTTCCTCTGGGTAATTAGATGTTTCAGTTCCCCAGGTGCCCTCCTCATACTCAAAGGTATGGGTGACAGTGCATAACCACTGCCGGGTTCCCCCATTCGGAAATCTACGGGTCAAAGGTTGCTTGCACCTCTCCGTAGCTTATCGCAGCTTACC
>NZ_PPCZ01000010.1:0-1677 GCF_002959815.1 Veillonella sp. T34266-5 | reverse complement strand
GTTCTTTTCACCTTTCCCTCACGGTACTATGCGCTATCGGTCGATATCAGTATTTTGGCTTGGAGGGTGGTCCCCCCTGCTTCCCACAAGGTTTCACGTGTCTCGTGGTACTCTGGATACAGTCCCGTGTATGCAAGGTTTCGATTACAGGGCTTTCACCTTCTACGGCTGAGCTTTCCAACTCTATTCTTCTACCTCATTTACACTTGATGACTGTCCTCAACCCCGGTGCGGTTGCCCGCTCCGGTTTGGCCTCTTTCCCGTTCGCTCGCCGCTACTAAGAAAATCTCGTTTGATTACTCTTCCTCTGGGTAATTAGATGTTTCAGTTCCCCAGGTGCCCTCCTCATACTCAAAGGTATGGGTGACAGTGCATAACCACTGCCGGGTTCCCCCATTCGGAAATCTACGGGTCAAAGGTTGCTTGCACCTCTCCGTAGCTTATCGCAGCTTACCGCGTCCTTCATCGGCTGATATCGCCAAGGCATCCGCCGTACGCCCTTAAAATCTTTACTTAAGATTTTATGACATGCATTAGATACATTGTCGTTTATTTTGTAGCCGTACATTTTCATGTACGTCACCAATAAGTCAGAGAATTATTTCCTATGTGCTCGGGTCAACCTACTTAGAAATTCTAAGAGATGACCTTACAAATATATAATAATTATCTTCTATGCAGTTTTCAAAGAACAAACAATTTATATATTTCGCGTCTATCGTCGTTGCATTCGTCTCACTTGTCTTGCGTAATTACCATTACGCGGCGACGACGTTCAACTCACGCGCCTAGATATCCATCGAAATCTATTAAATTGTAACTGATTGTTTAATCAGCTTAGTTATTTTAGTATAAAACAGACTAGCTGTCAAATACTAAATGGTGGAGACGAGGAGATTCGAACTCCTGACCCCCTGCTTGCAAGGCAGGTGCTCTCCCAACTGAGCTACGCCCCCATGAGTGGTTACGCTTTAGTCTCGATAATCCATTCCGAAGAATCCGTTATCTTTTTAAAGTTATACCTATGTTTAGCTCTTTTGTCTGTACTCTACACAATGTGTATTTCAAGTAATATGAGCCAACTGGTGGGCCTAGGTGGACTCGAACCACCGACCTCACGCTTATCAGGCGTGCGCTCTAACCAGCTGAGCTATAGGCCCATATCTGTAGAATTGAGAGTCTTTACAGATCTCTCAAAACCGAACAATGTTAGGTGCCAAAGTGTCGACCTAAGTGACATCCAAGCTCTTGGCTCGGTGTATGTCTCCCTAGAAAGGAGGTGATCCAGCCGCACCTTCCGATACGGCTACCTTGTTACGACTTCACCCCAATCATCGACTTTACCTTAGACGGCTGGCTCCCGAAGGTTACCCCACCGGCTTTGGGCACTTCCGACTTTCGTGGTGTGACGGGCGGTGTGTACAAGGCCCGGGAACGTATTCACCGCAGTATGCTGACCTGCGATTACTAGCGATTCCGACTTCACGTAGGCGAGTTGCAGCCTACGATCCGAACTGAGAGAGTGTTTCTCGGGTTTGCTCCACCTCGCGGTTTCGCTTCCGTCTATTAACTCCCATTGTAGTACGTGTGTAGCCCAGGTCATAAGGGGCATGATGATTTGACGTCATCCCCGCCTTCCTCCGCATTGTCTGCGGCAGTCTCTCATGAGTTCCCACC